>CATMOC010000178.1 GCA_950071955.1 uncultured Mesorhizobium sp.
ATCGCGGGTCACCTGGTTCCAGATGTTCGCGAACTCCGCATCGACCAGCTTCGAGGGAGCCTCGAACTTGTAGGTCTCGTCCAGGGCGTCGAGCAGCTGGCGCTTCACTTTCTGGCGCGTCAACGTGCCGAACTGGCTCTCGAGCTGCCCCTTGATGATCTCGCGCAGGCGCTCGACCGAGTCCAGCCCGAGCGACTTGGCGACCTCGTCGTTGAGTTCGATTGCCTCCGGCGCCGCAACTTCCGACACCTTGACGTCGAAGGTCGCGGCCTTGCCCGCAAGATGGGCGGCCTGGTATTGCTCTGGGAAGGTCACCTCGACCACCTTCTCGTCGCCGGCCTTCGCGCCGATCAGCTGCTCCTCGAAGCCGGGGATGAACTGGTTGGAACCGATGACGATGTTGGCGCCGGTGTCGGCGCCGCCCTCGAAGGGCTCACCGTCGACCTTGCCGACATAGTCCATGGTGACGCGATCGCCGGTCTCGGCCTTGCCGTCCTTCGGTGTGTAGGTGCGCGCGGATTCGGCGATGCGCATCGCCTGCTCGTCGATCTCGGATTCGGGGACGTCGTAGACCTCGCGCGTCACGGAGATGCCGGACACATCTTGGATCTCGATGGGCGGGATGACCTCATATGCGATGGAGAATTCGAAATCAGCCTGGCCGGCGAGGATCTTCTCGGCTTCGGACTCGTCTTCGGTCATCTTGACCTCGGGCTGCATGGCGGCCTTCTCGCCACGCTCCTTGATGATGGAGCCGGTCGAGTTGGAGAGGATCTCGTTGACCACCTCGGCCATGACGGACTTGCCATAGACCTTGCGCAGATGGTTGACCGGCACCTTGCCGGGACGGAAACCGTTGATGCGCACCTTGCCCTTGGCGTCCTGAAGACGTTCCAGCAGCCGCGCCTCCATGTCCTTGGCGGGGACCACCACCTGGATCTCGCGCTTCAGCCCAGTGTTCAGCGTCTCGGTAACCTGCATCATCAAACCTTTGTCTTCACGAATTCCAGGGCGGAACGGCATTTCCGTTTCGCCTGCCGGATTCCTTGGCCGGGAGTGGCTTTCTGGTGCGGGTGGAGGGACTTGAACCCCCACGGCTTGCGCCACAGGAACCTAAATCCTGCGTGTCTACCAGTTCCACCACACCCGCTCAGGAAGCAAACGCGCCTCCCAAAGCGGGGCGTCTATATCACCGCGCATCACGGCTTCAAAGGGGAAACACCCCAGAAATGCGGCTTTTTTCGCGCTTGGCTGGCGAATTGCTTCCCACTTCAAGCCCGCGCGATGCTTATGCTCGCCACGTTCAGTAGAGCGGCTCCTCGTAAAGGCGTGTTTTGCCGTCGAAGAATGCCTTGATCTGGGCCGTCCCGTCCTCGCCCACCGCCGCCAGGATCATGAACGGGCGCTCGCGCATGTCGCGCTCGATCTCGCGCCCTTCCCCTTCGGGAAGGTAGAACCGCTCGATGCCGTAGGACAGTCGAACCTGGTCGATCGCGGCGAATGCCGTATCGACCGTTCCGGCGATCTCGACCTGGCTTTCCGGCATCGCGCTCGGCTCCGTATCGGTCAGCCGCGCTCCCACCGGATGCCACAATCCGTCGTCGCCCGGCGCGAGTCGGACCAGCACCGGTGTTCCCCCGGTGGCGTCGGCGTCGGCGAGCGGCGGGTCGAAGAGCGTTCTGGGGATGGACGATATCTCGTAGCCCAACCGCACGTAGTCGCCGCGCAGAAGGTCGCGCGGATCGACCGGTTCGACCTTCAGCATCACCTCCGCCCCGTCGCGCAGGATCGCGGCGCGCCCCTGGATGATCGAGTACAGGAAACCGATCTGCAGCGCGGAGACGACGAGCGCGCCGCCGATGAGTTGCGTCGAACGCTTCATGCCGCGCCTCCCTGCGCCGCCGGCGCCTTCATCCGCCGCTCGAACCGCGTGATGACGAAGGCTAGCACCGCGAGGAGCGCGCCCGTCGCGATCAGGAACCCGGCCGTTCCGAGCATGGTGCCGACCGTCACTACGTACACGATGCAAAGTTCGACGCCGAACACGGCATAGGCGAGCCAGCGCAGCATGCGGCTTTCGCGCCCGCCAAGGATGAGTGCTCCGATGCTGGCGCCGAAGGTGACGAGCGCGGCGAGCATGAAGCCCGGCTCGTCCATCACCGCGAACTGGACGAAGGACATGCCCGCCACGAAGCCCAGAAGCCCGTGGACCTGCGCACCGCCGCCGAGCCGCAGGAAACGCTCGATGCTCTCCGGCCGGAATGTCGCGGCGAGGAAGAGCCCGGTCGAAGCGAGCGCCAGCAGGAATGGAATCACCAGTTGTTCGGTGTGAAGATAGGACAGCGACGCATAGAGGACGAGCGACAGCACGATCAGGTGCCGGGCCGAGCGGGCGCCCGTCCACAAGGACACGGCCCACAGCACGGCCAGCACCAGCAGGTATTCGTGCGGCACGTCCGCGCCGCTCCAGAAATCCCACATCTCCACCCAGAGCCAGCTTGCCGCAATCACGACGGCAGCCACGGTCGACGCCGCCGAGCGCAGGATCACGGCGGCCACGGTCACCCCCGCGCACCAGACGAGCAGCGCCTGCGCCTCGTCTCCAGAAAGATGGTACATCTGCCCGATCAGCGCGATCGATCCGCCGAAGGCCGCGCCGCCGATGAGGAAGCCGGCCTCGCCGGCCGCTTCCCTGCGGACCAGCTTGAGAAACGCACCGCCGGCATGAGCGGCGAGGATGATCGCAAAAAGCAGCCCGACCCGCGCCACGCGCGGAAAGGCCAGCCAGTTCGCGGCCACGAAAATCAGGATCGCCGCGCCGAGGAGCAATGCGGCCAGCACGGCGAGGATGCCGCCGAAGCTGAAGCCGCCACCCGCGCGACTGTCGATGTCGTTGCGCAGGGCCTGCGCGGTCGGCGCGTCGATCAGGCCCTCCGCAAGCCACCGCGAGATGTCCTGCCTGACCTTTGAAACGTATGAAGCCATCATCCGCCATCCATCCGGGCGCTGTCCCTCGCGATGCGGGCAATTCTATGTCGCACCCGCGTATCGGGCCAATGGCGCCGGTGGGCGCCTTCCGATACCGGAACGCAGATACTCACTTGCCCGCTAACTTATGTTGCATTGCACAAAACGCATTGCTGCTATGCAACAACCGCGCTTCAAATGCCGAACGGGCGCGACTATCTTCCAATCAACAAGAGAACAGCCGAAACGAAAATACCCGAAAGAAGACGTGTCATGAACTTGGTCCGCAACTATCGCAACTGGCGCCGCTATCGCGACACCGTGAATGAGCTGAGCCGCCTTTCCAACCGCGAACTGAGCGATCTCGGGATTGCCCGCGGAGACATTTCCTTCGTCGCTCGCAAGTCGATCTGACGAAGCAAGGAATTTCGCCAGAGCCTACCTCCTCCCAGGTTCTGACGGATACGGCCGGCATCCACCTCCTCCCGGGTGCCGGCCGACAAATCAGCCCCCGCCGAACCTCCTCCCTCGGCGGGTGCTGTCCTCCCTCACCGGAGGTTGACAGATTGCAGAATTCCGTCGGGATCTACCTCCTCCCAGTGAACGACGGATAGGCCGGCACCCACCTCCTCCCGGGTGTCCGCCACACAAACGACACCCGCCGGACCTCCTCCCCCGGCGGGTGTTGTTTTTTCCGGCATCGCCATCGGCCAGGCCGGCAAAGGATATCCTTCCAATCGCGACCTTCGCTCCGGCAGACCGGATTGATCCTTCCGCGGCATCGCCGCGTAGAAGGGGTCGACCATCTCGAGGAGGTTCGCCCATGCGATCGAGAACAGCGCCGCACATCGCCGCGACGGCTTGGCAAGCGTGAGCGGAAAACCCGTGGTTTCTCCCGTCATCGTCCTTCTCCGGCGCGACCTTCGCATCCGCGACAACGGCGCGCTTGCCGCCGCCGCGGACACCGGCCGCCCCGTGCTCCCGATCTTCATCCTGGATGAGGAAAACGACGGCGTGCGACCGATCGGTGCGGCGAGCCGCTGGTGGCTGCACCATTCGCTGCATGGCCTGCAGAAGGCGCTGAAGAAGGTTGGCGCCGAACTGGTCCTGAAACGCGGCCGGACAGCCGATGTCGTAGCCGAGGCGATCGACGCAAGCGGCGCCGACACGGTCTTCTGGAACCGCCGCTACGATCCGGCGGAAGCGGCCGTCGACGCGGCTCTCAAGACGGGCGTGCGCGAGAGGGATATCGTGGCTCGAAGCTTCGACGGCGCGCTGACGCACGAGCCGTCGCTGCTCAAGACCGGCTCGGGCGGCTTCTACAAGGTCTATACCCCGTTCTGGAAGGCACTGGAAAGCGGCGTGGAGCCGCGCGATCCGATAGACCCGCCCTCCTCGATCCAGGGCTTGAAAGGCAGTCTGGACGGGCTGACGCTCGACGAACTCGGGCTTCTCCCCGCGAAGCCGGACTGGTCCGCGGGGCTTCGGGAATGCTGGACTCCCGGCGAGGACGGTGCCCATCGCCGACTGCACGATTTCATCGAGGAGTCATTGCCCGACTACGAACGCAGCCGCGACATCCCGGGGAAGGCCGGAACGTCGGGGCTTTCGCCGCATCTGACCTTCGGCGAGATCACACCGTTCCAGATCCTTGCCGCGCTGCACAAGTCGCACGGCGCCGGCGCGGCGAAGTTCCGCAAGGAACTCGCCTGGCGCGAATTCTCCTACCATCTCCTGTTCCACAACCCGCATCTGCGCGACCGGGCGTTCCGGCCCGAGTACGACGATTTCGAATGGCGTCGCGACGGGAAGGCCCTGAAGGCGTGGCAGCGTGGACTCACGGGCTATCCGATCGTGGATGCCGGCATGCGCGAGCTGTGGCGGACGGGCTGGATGCACAACCGCGTGCGCATGATAGCGGCCTCCTTCCTGATCAAGGACCTGCTGATCGACTGGCGCGACGGCGAGCGGTGGTTCTGGGATACCCTCGTCGACGCCGATCCGGCCAACAATCCCGCCAGCTGGCAGTGGGTCGCCGGGAGCGGCGCGGACGCCGCCCCCTATTTCCGCATCTTCAATCCGGTCCTTCAGGGCGAGCGGTTCGATCCGGACGGCGACTACGTCCGTCGCTGGGTGCCAGAACTCGCCAAATTGCCCGACCGCTTCCTTCACAAGCCATGGGAGGCGCCACCCGCACTCCTCGCTGAAAGCGGCGTGACGCTCGGCGAGACCTATCCCGCGCCTATCGTCGATCACCACGCCGCTCGCGACCGGGCCATGAAAGCCTACCGGGCCGTCCGGTCTGATGAAACGCCGCAATCCCAAGCCAGGAAGAGGAAGGCATCATGACGAGATACGCGGTCGCCTACGTGGCAACCTTCATCATTTTCCTCGGCATCGATGCCGTCTGGCTGACCACGATGTCGCAGCGCCTCTACCGTCGGTATCTCGGAGACGTGCTGGCCGAGAATTTCAGTCCCGTGCCGGCGGTCGTGTTCTACCTGCTTTACGTCGTCGGCATGCTCATCTTCGCGCTGTCGCCCGCCTTCGCCACCGGCAAATGGACCACGGCGGCGCTCTACGGCGCGCTATTCGGCTTCTTCGCCTATGCGACCTACGACCTGACCAGCCACGCGACCATCCGCGGCTGGCCGGCGATCATCACCGTGGTCGACATCTGCTGGGGAACGCTGGTCACGTCGGTTTCGGCCGCGCTCGCCTTCATCGTGGTCCAGTATTTCTATCCGCAGACCTGACCGCGCCGGCCCACTTCGCAGGACTGGGCGGGCCGGCGATCAATCGCGGATCGCCGGTCCGTTCAACCCGAAGCTGACTTCGCCGGGCCGGGCCAGAAGGCGTTCACCCGCGCCTGATAGCGGCGGAAGGCCTCGCCGCGCGAACGCAGCATGTGCGCTTCCAGCGGCGGAATGCCGCAAGCATGCACGAGGAGCCAGTACATCAGGACCGGACCGGCAAGTGCTGCCCACCCCCACGAATAGCCCCCCGTCAGGTCCAGGGCGATGGCGGGATAGGCGAGCCAGCCAAGCCATTCGAAGAAATAGTTCGGATGGCGCGACAGTCCCCACAGCCCAAGGTCGCAGGTCTTGCCCCTGTTGGCCGGGTCTGACCGGAAGGCGCTGAGCTGTCGGTCGGCCACCGCCTCGCCGAGCACCGCGGCGACAAGGATCGCCGCGCCCAGCAGGTCGCGCAGGCCCAGTCCCGGCGCAGGATTGTGGGCGGCGGCCATGATCGAGACGACGAGCGCGAAGCCGGCCGCCGCCTGGATTTGCAGGAACCAGAAGAGCCGGCTGCGGGCCGATTCACCCCACTCCTGCTTGAGTTGGGCGTAGCGCGGATCGTCCTTGTCGCTCGCGGCAGTCCTCGAGGCGATGTGGGAGGCCAGACGCAGCGACCACGCCAGCGGCATGCCGGCCACGAGAAGTTGGCGCGCGCTCGGCGCGTCTCCGTCGATGGAAAGAATCGCGGCCAGGGCGCCGCACAGCCCGACGGCCGCGGACCAGGTCGCGTCAATCCATCCGGATTTGCCGCTCCTCAAGGCAATCCACCAGGCGCCCGACATGATAGCGGAAAACGCGACGGCAAGCCCGATGATGGCGAGTGCAAGCGTCAATTGTGGGCCTCATTCGTCACCAGCCGGGAAGGCACCCGAACGCGGACCGGCCGCATCCCCTCCGGTTCAGCCACCGATCAGCGGCTGGATCATCCTGCCGAAGAACCCCCGCAGGCGCATGTTTCCCTCGAGCGCCGCTATACAGATGCACTCCGCCTCCGAATCGACGACGGGCTGGTGCTCCACCTCGGAATCGGCTTCGTCCAGGTCGCCAGGCACATAGCGCCCGCGCGCGTCGGCGAAGGAGCCCGTCAGGACCTGCGTGTACTCCCGCCCTGTGTGGGTGTGTTCCGGCAGCTTGCGCCCGGCACCGATCTTGAGCAGCATCACGTTCGCCCCCGGATCATCGGGCAGCGTCACGCGGCTCCAGCGAAGGCCGGGTCCGATCCACCACCAGCGTCCCACCTCGCAGCCGTCGAGAACGTCCGGCAGCCGAATGCCGACATCTGCACGGCGGGCCGCCGTACGAGCCGGCCCCGAAGACCTCCTCGGCGCCGATGGCTACATCTTCTGCGCGCCGGAAAACCTCGCCGCGATTGCCGGCGGGATGAAGGAATTCTTCGACCGGTCCTATTACAATGTCCTCGGCAAGATTGAAGGCCGGCCCTACGCCCAGATGATCTGCGCAGGCTCTGACGGTGAAAACGCCATGCGCCAGACCGCCCGCATCGCGCAGGGCTGGCGGCTGAAGATTGCGCAGGAACCCTTCATCGTCTGCACCCGTGCC
>CATMOC010000179.1 GCA_950071955.1 uncultured Mesorhizobium sp.
TCGGCTGGGTCTTTCCGCTCTTCCCCAATGCCGGCCAAAGCACCCTGTTCGGGTCCGCTCGCTGGGCCTCGAAGAAGGAGGCTGACGCTCTCACCCGGAACAACGGCGGTCTGCTCGTCGGCCGCCTCGTCGTCGAGGAAGGTGGCTTCTTGTATGATTCTGACGGCTACAGCGACGATCTGCCCTATTGGACCCGCGTCGGGGAGAAGGACCAGCTCATCGTCCCCTATACGATGGACTGCAACGACATGCGTTTTGCGATCCAGGCCGGTTTCACCACCGGGGAGGATTTCGAGACCATGCTGCGCGATGCCTTCGATGTCCTTTACGAAGAGGGCGAAGCGGGGCAGCCGAAAATGATGTCGATCGGCCTCCACTGCCGGCTGATCGGCCGCCCGGGCCGCGTCATGGCCCTGCAACGCTTCCTCGACCACGTCGCGCGGAAAGACGTGCGGGATGTCGTGGGCATGAATGGCGATCATGGAGACCGCCTTCTCGCTCGTCAGCGAGCCGATGATCGTAGTGACCTTGCCGCGCGGCAGGCCGTAGCGGGTCGGGCGCATGGGGTCGAGCTCGACCAGGTCGCCCGGTTCGGCGCCGTTGAGGAATTCGCCCTCGACCAGCATCTCGGGCTGGCGCCGCTCGACGGGCTCCGCCCGGTGGCTGCCGTCCGGGAAACGCCTGATGACGCCCAGCGCGGTCTCCCGGCGCTTCTCGAATACCTTGATGATCTGCCCGGTGTAGTCTGCGCCGTGCGCCTCTTCTGCCGGAAAGATGCGGGCAAGAACGCGATCGCCGACACCGGGTGTCGGTCCCTTGCCGGGCATGGAAGGGCTGATGGAGACGATCTCGCTCTCGAAGCCCTCGCGTTCCTCCGACGGGCGCGCCAGCAGGCCGCCATCCTCGTCGCGTCCGAAGACGTCGAGGACGGTGACGTGCGGCAGGGCGCCCGCCTTGTGCAGCTTCCTGGAGCGCTTTTCGAGAATGCCTTCGGACTGCAGATCGCGCAGGATAGCCTTCAGCCAGATGCGGTCGTCGCCGCGCAATGAGAACGCCCTCGCGATCTCACGCTTGGAGGCACGGTCGGGGTTTTCGGCAACGAATTTGAGGATGTCCTCGCGGGAAGGCCGGAAGTCGCGCTTTTCGCCTCCCGCACCCTCCGCCGAGGCGCCGGGACTGCGCTTCGACCTGCTGCCTGGGATGCGTCTGGCCAATCCGTCAGTCTTTCTTCTTCGAAGCGGTCGCCGTCTTCTTTGCCGGCTTCTTCGCCGTGGTCTTCTTGGTCGCCGCCTTCTTCGCGGGAGCCTTCGTGCCGCCTGACTTGCCCGCCTTCTCGGCGATCAGCGCCAGTGCCTCCTCGACGGTGACCGAAAGCGGCTCCTTGCCCTTGGGCAGCGTCGCGTTGACCTTGCCGTGGTTGACGTAGGGGCCATAGCGGCCTTCGCGCACGGTGATCTTGCCGCCGCCGTCCGGATGCTCGCCCAACTCCTTGAGGGCTGCAGGCGTTCCGCCGCGGCGTCCGGCGCCCCTCGACGCAGCCTTTTCGGCGATCGTGGAAACGGCGCGATTGATGCCGACGGAGAAAACGTCCTCCACGCTGTCGAGGTTCGCATAAGCACCGTCGTGCAGCAGGAAGGGACCGTAGCGGCCGATGCCGGCGGAAATCATCTTTCCAGACTCCGGATGCTTTCCGACGTCGCGCGGCAGCGACAGAAGCGCCATGGCCTTTTCATGATCGATGGTCTCCGGCGCCCAGCCTTTGGGCAGGCTGGAGCGCTTGGCATCCTTGCCTTCGCCGCGCTGGACGTAGGGGCCGAAACGCCCGTTCTTGAGCGTGATCGCCTCGCCCGTGTGAGGATCGGCGCCCAGTTCACGGTCGGCGGTTTCGGCGGCCGTCTCGCCATTGTCGTTGGCGTCGCCGAGCTGGCGCGTGTAGCCGCACTCGGGATAGTTCGAGCAGCCGACGAAGGCGCCGTAGCGGCCGAGTTTCAACGAGAGTTGGCCGGAGCCGCATTTCGGGCAGGAGCGCGGATCGGTTCCGTCCTCGCGGGCCGGGAACACCAGCGGCGCGAGTTCCTGGTTCAGCGCCTCCAGCACGTCGCCGACGCGCAGTTCCTTGATGTCGTCGACCGAGGCGGAGAATTCCTTCCAGAAGTCGCGCAGGACATCCTTCCAGGCGAGTTTTCCGTCGGAAATCTCGTCGAGCTTTTCCTCGAGCGATGCGGTGAAATCATACTCGACGTAGCGCTCGAAGAAGCTCTCGAGGAATGCCGTCACCAGGCGGCCCTTCGCCTCCGGGATCAGCCTGCGCTTGTCGATCCTGACGTATTCGCGGTCCTCCAGCGTCTTGAGCGTCGCGGCGTAGGTCGAGGGGCGGCCGATACCGAGCTCCTCCATCCGCTTGATCAATGAGGCTTCGGAATAGCGCGGCGGCGGCTCGGTCGAGTGCCTGGTCGCGTCGATCTTCTCGCGTTTCAGGCTCTCGCCGGAACGGATTTCCGGCAGCCGGCGGCTCTCCTCGTCCTCGGCGTCCTCTTCCTTCTGGTCGGTATAGGCGGCAATGAAGCCGTCGAATTTGACGACGGAGCCGACCGCGCGCAGGCCGGCCTTCTTCTGTCCGTTGGCTGCCTCGATCTCGACCGTGGTACGTTCGATCTCGGCCGGCTGCATCTGGCTCGCAATGGCGCGCTTCCAGATCAGGTCGTAGAGCTTCGCCTGATCCGCGTCGAGATACTGGCGCATGTCGGATGGCAGACGTGAGAAGTCCGTCGGCCGGATGGCCTCGTGAGCCTCCTGCGCGTTCTTGGCCTTGGCAGTATACTGGCGCGGCTTTTCGGGCAGGTAGCGATCGCCGAACTCCTTGCCGATCGTCTCGCGCGCGCCCGTCAGCGCTTCCGGCGCCATCTGGACGCCGTCGGTCCGCATATAGGTAATGAGACCGGCCGTCTCGCCGCCGATGTCGATGCCTTCGTAGAGACGCTGCGCCACCTGCATGGTGCGCGAGGCGGAGAAGCCGAGCCGCGACGAGGCGGCCTGCTGCAGCGTCGAGGTGGTGAAGGGCGGTCCGGGGTTGCGCTTCGTCGGCTTGGCCTCGACCGACAACGCCTTGAAGCTCGCGCCCTCGAGCATGGTCTTTATGGAATCGGCCTGCTCCTGGCTCTTGACGTCGAGCTTCTGGAGCTTCCTGCCCTCGTATTCGGTCAGTCGGGCCTCGAAGTCGTCGCTCCTGGGCGTCTGAAGGAAGGCAGCGATCTGCCAGTATTCTTCCCGAATGAAGCGCTCGATCTCCGCTTCGCGGTCGCAGACGAGGCGGAGCGCCACGGACTGGACGCGTCCCGCGGAGCGGGCGCCTGGCAGCTTGCGCCACAGGACTGGAGAGAGAGTGAATCCGACGAGGTAGTCGAGCGCGCGGCGGGCGAGATAGGCATCGACCAGCGGGCCGTCGATGTCGCGCGGATTGGCCATCGCGTCGAGCACCGACTGCTTGGTGATCGCATTGAACACGACACGGCGCACGGGCTTGTCCTTGAGCACCTTCTTCTGTCGCAGCACCTCGAGCACGTGCCAGGAGATCGCTTCGCCTTCGCGATCCGGATCGGTGGCGAGGATGAGCCCGTCGGCGTCCCGCACCGCTTTGGTGATGTCGCTGAGGCGCTTGGAGGAGGGGCCGTCAACCTCCCAGGACATGGAAAAATCCTCGTCGGGCCGCACCGATCCGTCCTTCGACGGAAGGTCGCGGACATGCCCGAAGGAGGCCAGAACCTTGTAGTTCCGGCCGAGATACTTGTTGATGGTCTTCGCTTTCGCGGGGGATTCGACGACGACGACGTCCATGACGGATGCGGATTTCCCTGTGGCGCCGGTTGTGCCGGATCCTGTCCGAGTACGCCGCCGATGATAAGATTCGCCCGTCACATGGCTGGCCTTTGGCGTGTGGTCAAGTCCCGGTGCCCGAATTAGGACAGGACAGGGGCGGGATGACCAATAGGTTGCAATTGAAATAAAAAGCAACCTAAGATAAGTGTGTGCTCTACCTCGAACCAGGCGGTGACGGCGAGCACACGCATGCGCGACCAAGTGAACTGCGTCGGCATCGCTGCATGGCGAGTCCGGCTCCCGACCAAGGAAAGATGCCGATGACCGAGGACGATCGCGGCAACCGCCTGGCGACGCTTGACTACATGCACACCATGCTGGGCCAGCTTCGAGCCATGGCCGAGGCACAACGCTGCGACATGCTCGCCTACCTCATCGAGATGGCGTCACAGGAGGCTGGCGACATCGTGCGGGGCGAGAAGTCGCGAAGTGCTGCGGGCAAGCGACGCACCAGGGCGAATTGATCACTGTTTTCGCGGCCTGCCGGAATTCGCGCCATTCCGCTGCGGCAGATTCGGAGTCAAGGATTGGTCCAAGGTCTTGACCGATACCCTTCGCGATAATAGATCGCGTGTATCGCACGGGCGAGTCATCAGACATATCCGGCACGAGTCGCCGCTCCCAATGGAGCGAGACAGGCCGCCGTCTCGCATTTTGACTGGCCTGCGGTAGCGGTTCTTCCACGGCCCGTGTCGTCTTGAACCGCTTCGAAACCCGCATCATGTATGCGGAGCCACTCAAAGTGCTGATGAAACCAGAAGGTACGACTTGAAGAACTACAGGGATAATTTCATAGACCGGCGTCAAGACGCCATGGCGGCGAAGGCCGCGCTGCTCGAAAAATTCAAGAACCGCCCCGACGAGAACGATCCCGCCATGCAGGCCCGCCTGGCGGAACGCAAGGCGATCGCCGAGGCGCGTGCCGAGCGCGAGAAGGAGCGCGAGGCCCGTCGTCAGGCCAAGCTCGCCAAGGAAGCCCGCGAAAAGGCCGAACTGGAAGCAAAGAAGGAAGCCGAGCGCCAGGCGCGCGAGGAAGAAGAACGTCGTCAGGCGGAAGTTCTTGCCGCCGAGGAAGCGGAGCGGGCCGCTCTGGAGATCGCGGAGGAAGCCGCCCGCAAGGCCAAGCGCGACGCCCGCTATGCGGCGCGCAAGGCACGCGGTCGCAAGATCGGCTGATCTTCAGCCTCGATCCATCGCCCCGGCCAGCGCCGGGGCGAGGGCACCCGCGGGACCGACCTCGATCCCGCTCAGGCCAAGCCACTCCGACATCCGTCTCAGTTCGACCCCGACCGCCTCCGCTGTGTGCGCCGGCGCGCGCGGTTCGGCGAACGCGGATTGGACTCGGAGGATTCCGGCAGGCCGGTCCGCCTTGACGTCGAGACGCGCCACCAGGGCCTCGTCGAGAAGGAAGGGCAGGACGTAGTAGCCGTGCACGCGCTTGTGGGCCGGCGTGTAGATCTCGATCCTGTATCGGAACCCGAACAGGCGTTCGGTCCTGCCGCGTTCCCACACGAGCGGATCGAATGGGGCGAGAAGTGTCTGCGCCTCGATCCGGCGCGGCAGACGCGCGTCCTGGAAGAGGAAGGCCTTCTGGCTCCAGCCCTCGACCCGCACGGGCTGCAGTTCCCCCGTCTCGACCAGTTCCGCGATACGTTCGTCCGCCTCGGCTGGCGACAGGCGGAAATAGTCGCGCAGATCGGCTGCGGTCGCAACGCCGAGAGCGCGGGCCGAGATCCGCAGGAGTTCGCGGATTGCGTCGCGAGGTTCGGGCGTGGGCTGGTCGAACACGGGGCGTGGGATCACCCGTTCTGGCAGGTCGTAGAGCCGCTCGAAGCCGCGCCGGCTGGCGGTGGTGATCCGCCCCGCCCAGAAGAGCCACTCGAACGCATGCTTGGCGTCGCTCCATCCCCACCAGCCGCCTTCGCCCTTCTGCCCCTCTATCTTCGAAGCAGCAATCGGCCCCTCCACCTCCACCCGGCGGAAGATCTCCTCGACGTAGTCTGCCTTTTCGCGTCCGAACTCGGCCAGCCGTCCGTAGATGCCGCGATTGTCGCGGGCGTTCGCCATGCGCCACTGGACGAGCGGCCAGGTCTCGACCGGCAGGTAGGAGGTTTCGTGCGCCCAGTATTCGAACAGCCGGCGGGGAGAACGCGAGGCTGCATCGTCGAGGATTGGCATGGAATAGGCGCCGATGCGCGAAAAGGCGGGCATGTAGTGCGCGCGCACCACCGCGCTGACGGAATCGATCTGGAACAGGCCCGTGTGTTTCAGCACGGACTTGAGGTGCCGGTAACTCACCGGCCCCTCCGGTTTTTCACGCTGGAAACCCTGCGCGGCGAGGGCTACGCGCCGGGCTGCCGCGAGCGAGAGTTTTTCCTTCGTCATGCGTGATCCTGCGGTGCTGCGAGGCTCGACCGGTTTGGGAGACGACCGGGCGTCGCGTCAACCCGAAAGGCGCGTCGCCACGAACCATGCTGACAGGGCCGGGCGAGGGTACCGAGGCCAACCTTTGTCTTGCGTAGCAAACCGGGCTGCGCTAACCCTCCCGCGTTGCAACACGGGCATCCGCGGGCACGGTCCAGACCGAACCCATGGACGTATCGAGGGATCAAAGGTTTCCCCGGCGCGGCGGCCCTGGAAGGCTCAGGCATGAACGAACTCCTGGTTTCGTATCTACCCATCGTGATCTTCATGGCCGTGGCGCTGGTCATCGGCATCGCGCTCATCGCGGCTCCCTTCGTCGTCGCGGTCAGCAATCCCGACCCGGAGAAGCTGTCCGCCTACGAATGCGGCTTCAACGCCTTCGACGATGCGCGCATGAAGTTCGACGTACGCTTCTATCTTGTCTCCATCCTTTTCATCATCTTCGATCTGGAAGTGGCGTTCCTCTTCCCCTGGGCGGTGTCGTTCGGCGCGATCGGATGGCTCGGCTTTTGGTCGATGATGATCTTCCTTGGCGTGCTGACGATCGGCTTCATATATGAGTGGAAAAAAGGAGCGCTGGAATGGGATTGAACGATAGTTCCCAGACCCTCGTCGCGCCGAAGCCGAAGGGCATCATCGACCCCGGCACCGGAAAGCCGATCGGCTCTGACGACCGATTCTACGGCGAAATCAATTCGGAACTCGCCGACAAGGGCTTTCTCGTCACCTCTTCGGAGGCACTGATCACGTGGGCGCGCACCGGCTCGCTGATGTGGATGACGTTCGGCTTGGCCTGCTGCGCGGTGGAGATGATGCACATTTCCATGCCGCGCTACGACGCAGAGCGCTTCGGCATCGCGCCGCGCGCCTCGCCGCGCCAGTCGGATGTCATGATCGTGGCCGGCACGCTGACCAACAAGATGGCGCCGGCGCTGCGCAAGGTCTACGACCAGATGCCCGACCCGCGTTACGTGATCTCGATGGGCTCCTGCGCAAATGGCG
>CATMOC010000180.1 GCA_950071955.1 uncultured Mesorhizobium sp.
CATGGTGTTCCAGCAGTTCGCGCTCCTGCCCTGGCGCAGCGTCGCGGAGAATGTCGGCTTCGGCCTCGAACTTGCCGGCGTCCCGGCGGCCGAGCGGAAGGAGCGCGTGCGTAAGCAGCTCGAACTCGTCGGCCTGTCGCAGTGGGCGGACAAGCATGCCCACGAGCTTTCCGGCGGCATGCAGCAGCGCGTGGGTCTCGCGCGCGCCTTTGCCACCGAGGCGCCGATCCTCCTGATGGACGAGCCTTTTTCCGCGCTCGACCCGCTGATCCGCACCAAGCTGCAGGACGAACTGCTGCAGCTCCAGGCCGATCTGAGGAAGACGATCATCTTCGTCAGCCACGACCTCGAGGAGGCGCTGAAGATCGGCAACCGCATCACCATCATGGAGAGCGGCCGCATCGTCCAGTCCGGCACCCCGGAAGACATCGTGCTGAAGCCGGCCAACGACTACGTGCGCGACTTCATCGCCAACGTGAACCCGCTGTCGGTGCTGACGGCGTGGAACGTCATGCGCGACCGCCGCGACCTGGAACAGGCGGGCGAGGGCTGGGTCTGGCTCGACCGCCGCCAGACGACGCGCTTCCGCCTCGACGAGAACTTCATGGTGATCGCCGCGGAGCACAATGGCGAGCCGGCCGCCTGGACGTCCTGCGACGATCTCGAAGCGGTGCCGCGCGACCGTCCGCCTGTCTTCTGGGCCAAGCCCGGCACCTCGCTGAAGACGGTCATGCACGCCATGCACCAGTCCCAGACCGCGCCGGTGGCGCTGTTCGACGAGCAGACCCGCTTCATAGGCTCGATCGGCGTGCGCGACGTGCTGCGGGCGGTGCTGCGCCGCTGACGGCTCCGGAGGGGCGGACAGCCCCTGTCGCAATCGGTGCATTCCGCGGCTGTTTTGGGACGGCGGCGGCTTTGCCAGTCGGGCTTGTATGCCGGCCGTGCGAAGGACGGTCGATCCTTCGCGCCGAAGATTGCGAAATTCGCCGGGGGAGCCGACATGGCCGAGTACAAGTCCGACATCGAGATCGCGCGCGCCGCGAAGAAGAAGCCGATCATGGAGGTCGGCAGCAAGCTCGGCATTCCGGCCGAGCATCTCCTGCCCTATGGCCACGACAAGGCGAAGATCTCGGCCGATTTCATCGCCTCTAAGCGCGGCGGCAAGGACGGCAAGCTGATCCTGGTGACCGCCATCAACCCGACGCCGGCCGGCGAGGGCAAGACCACGACGACGGTGGGCTTGGGCGACGGCTTGAACCGCATCGGCAAGAAGGCCATCACCTGCATCCGCGAGGCCTCGCTCGGACCGAACTTCGGCGTCAAGGGCGGGGCTGCCGGCGGCGGCTATGCGCAGGTGGTGCCGATGGAGGACATGAACCTCCACTTCACCGGCGATTTTCACGCCATCACGACGGCGCACAATCTTCTGTCGGCGCTGATCGACAATCACATCTACTGGGGCAACGAGCCCGGCATCGACCCCCGCCGCGTTGTGTGGCGCCGCGTCATGGATATGAACGACCGTGCGTTGCGCGGGATCGTCTGCTCGCTCGGCGGCGTCGCCAACGGCTATCCGCGCGAGTCGGGCTTCGACATCACCGTCGCATCGGAAGTGATGGCGATCCTTTGCCTGGCCACCGACCTGAAGGACCTGCAGAAGCGAATCGGCGACATCATCGTGGCCTATCGCCGCGACAAGACCCCGGTCTACGCCCGCGACCTGAAGGCCGATGGCGCGATGGCGGTGGTCTTGAAGGACGCCATGCAGCCGAACCTCGTCCAGACACTGGAGAACAATCCCGCCTTCGTGCACGGTGGCCCCTTCGCCAACATCGCGCATGGCTGCAACTCGGTCGTCGCAACCACCACGGCGCTGAAACTCGCCGACTACGTCGTTACCGAGGCCGGCTTCGGCGCGGATCTCGGCGCGGAAAAATTCTTCGACATCAAGTGCCGCAAGGCGGGCCTGAAGCCGGCTGCGGCCGTCATCGTCGCCACCGTGCGCGCAATGAAGATGAACGGTGGCGTCAAGAAGGAAGACCTCGGCAAGGAGAACGTCGAGGCAGTCAGGAAGGGCTGCGCCAATCTCGGCCGTCACATCGAGAACGTGAAGCAGTTCGGCGTGCCGGTGGTCGTGGCGATGAACCACTTCGTCTCCGACACCGACGCCGAGATCGCGGCGATGAAGGACTACGTCGCCGGCCAGGGCTCGGAAGCGATTCTCTGCAAGCACTGGGCGCACGGATCGGCCGGCATTGAGGAACTGGCGCACAAGGTGGTGCAGCTCGCCGAGAGCGGTTCCTCGCAGTTCTCGCCGCTCTATCCCGAAGAGATGCCGCTGTTCGAGAAGATCAACACGGTCGTCAAGCGCATCTACCGCGGCTCGGAGGCGATCGCCGACAAGTCGGTGCGCGACCAGCTGCACCAGTGGGAGCAGGCGGGCTACGGCAATCTGCCGGTGTGCATGGCCAAGACGCAGTACTCGTTCTCGACCGATCCCAACCTGCGCGGCGCGCCGACCGGCCACGTCGTGCCGGTGCGCGAGGTCAGGCTCTCGGCGGGCGCCGGCTTCGTCGTGGCGATCTGCGGCGAGATCATGACCATGCCCGGCCTGCCCAAGGCGCCCTCCTCGGAAAGGATCTTCCTCAACGAGATGGGCCAGATCGAGGGGCTGTTCTAGGGCCTCCCCGCTCAGCCCGAGCCGCCGGAACCTCCGGCGGCGGCTTCGCGGCTTCCCGCGGCTCCGGCTTCCCGCTCGGCCCGCGACGCGCCGAACCGGCGCACCGTCGTGTTGGCGAAGGCGACGAACTCGTCCAGCACGGTGAAGAACACGTCGATGGAGAAGCCGAAAAGGAAGGCGAAGGAGAACAGGCCGAAGCCGATCCCCGCCACGTCCGTCTCGAACCGCGCGTCGGGCGCCAGGAACCATGCCAGGATCATCCCGGCCAGTGCGCCCAGCGCCACCCTGTGCAGCAGGGCGATAAATTGCGGGTTGGGGCTGAGCGGATCGAGAATGCGCCGCATCTGGAACATCAGCGCCCCCAGCGCGCCGTAGAGCGCCGGCAGGATCCACAGGGCGTAGGGCGATATGGACTGGCTGATCTGCTCGATGCTTCGGGTGAGCGCCGAATGAATGGTTTTCGGATCGACGGTGATCGATCCATTGCAGAACAGGACCATGGATGCGTCTTTGTAGTCGCCGAGGATGTCCTTGGCGGTGCTCGACGTGGTGTCGTTCACGGTCAGCACCTGCCCCGGTGCCGAGCATTCCACGTTGTTGAGATAAGGCAGATTGTCGTAGCTCTGGTCGCCATAGCCACATCCAGCCGAGGCAAACTTGTCCTGTAGCGTGCCGGTTGCCATCAGCCGGGTGTAGATGCAGTAGGCGCGATGCATTCCGATCAGCGGGAAAGTCGCTCTGAACGCTAGATCCGAGACGCGAAGCGACGTCTCCGCGATCGTCGTGTTGAGCTTCCTCAGGTCGTAGTCGAGGCTGTAGATCGATTCCCGTGCGACCGAGCTGTCGTTGATGTTGCGCACGACGCTGGGGTCGTGCGTGGCAGACCAGATCTGCCGCACGAGGCGGCCGAAGCGCTGCTCGGTATCCTGCTGCTGCAGGCTGATGACTTCCGAGAGCAGGGTCACGCCGCGGTTGTAGATGTAGGTCAACTGTGCGGTGGCGGCCATCAGCGTGATCGACAGCGCGACCAGAAGGGCTGACATCCATGCGGACTTGCGTGTGCTCCGCCGCGGCGACCAGTCTCCGTGCAAAGCGGCGAAGGTGGTAAACGGGATCAGCTTCGCTGCATCGTTCAGGTGCTTCTGGAGCCGGACGATTGCCGGGTCGCTGATGGTCCGGATTTCCAGCTTCTCCGCCTCGGCGACGGCGGAGAAGAACTCGTCGTTCTTGAAGACCCCAGAGAGCCTGCCGTAGTCGGCGAGCAGCCGCGCATCCTTGATGATGTCTTCGACGAAGGGATCGCTGTCGGACATGGCCGCGTCCTCACCCGAGAACGCCCTGCACCGGGCCGGCTGGTCCGTTGCAGAAACACCGCAAGCCCGGAGGGCCGGGCGGCTGAGCCCAGCACCAGAACTGCTGCGTAAAGCAGATGGTGCCCGGCACGTGCGGCGGCACCTGGGCCAAGGCGCGCGTCGGCAGGAGCGCGATGGAGAAAGCGGCGAGAATCAAGGCGATGCGGCTTGGGGAAAGCATGACGTTCCTCCGCAAAGTACCGGATCGCACTCGACACCAAGTCAGCCGGATGGACTATGAAGTGCATCACAGTCGGTCGGCTCCTTTGCGTCGGTCCTGAACGTTCTCCTTTGCTTGCCTGTTGCCTGCGCCGCGCTCAGCCCGCAGGCTTCTGTCCCTGGTCTTCTTCTTCCTCGCGTACGATTTCGATCTTCACCCGTGTCACCATCGCGGCGATGACGCCGAGGATCGCGAGCCAGGGTGCCGCGAGCGCTACCGCGCCGCCGGCCAAAACGCCGATCGTCAGCGGCGTCTCGAGATAGATGTCGCCGTCCTCGGCCTTGAGCCGAAGCTGGCGTACGTTGCCCTCCGCGAGGATCGCCTTCACCCGTTCGACCAGTTCGTTGCCGGCGATTTCGATCTCCTCGGTGAATGTCCGCTTCTGCTGGTCCAATCGCTCGTCCATGACTTTCATCCTTCCTGTCCTAGGTGAAATGCCGGTATGCATGATCTATGTGGATGCAAGGATAGAGGAGCCGCGGGGCTTGGCATTGATTTCGCGCAAGCGTGAGGGGACGGCGGCGGGCCGGCCGCGCTCGGAGGCACGGGTTTGATCCGTCCGACCGTCACCATGCTGGTGCGCGGCATGCGGGAATACCGGGCAGCGGTGTTGCCCGTGACCATGCTCGCCATCCTGGCCTTCGGTGTCTTCTCCTTCTTCTCGATCGCCGACGAAGTCGCCGAGGGCGAGATCCGCGAAATCGACGAGGCGCTCTTCCTGATCTTCCGCCACGCCACCAACACCGCCGATCCTCTTGGCCCTCCCTGGCTGGAGGAGGCGGCCGCGGAGATCACCGCGCTCGGCGGCTATCCCGTCATCATCCTCGCGGTTCTGGTCGTGACGGGCCTGCTCCTGATCACGCGGCGCTATGGTCCGGCGCTCTACACCGTCGTCTCGGTAGGGTCGGGTGCCGCCGTGTCCCAGGTGCTCAAGAGCTATTTCGAGCGCCCGCGTCCGGACATCGTCGATCATCTCGACGTCGTCCACACGGCGAGCTTTCCGAGCGGCCACGCTATGGTCGGCACCGTGGCCTACCTGACGCTAGCCGCGCTGGTGACGCGCTTCTTCGACAACTGGTATGTGCGGGCCTATGTGATCGCGGTCGCGTTCGCGATGTCCGTGCTCATCGGCTTGACGCGCATATATCTCGGAGTGCACTGGCCGAGCGATGTCGCCGCTGGCTGGGCCCTCGGCACGGCATGGGCAAGCCTTGCCTGGCTTCTCGTGTCTGCACTGCAATATCGCCGGTACCGCAAGGCCATGCGCCACGGCGCGGACGGGACGAAGGCAGCGGCGGGAGCGGTTTCCCGTGAATGACCTCTCCGGCCTCCCGCCGCCGCCGCGGCGATCGGGGCAAGATGTGACGGAGGCATGATGACGTCCCGATGGAAATGGCTGCTCGGACTGCTGACGCGGCGCCTCTGGTTCCGCGCCACGCTGATTTCCCTGCTTGCCGTGGCTTCCGCGCTGATCTCGATCGTCGTCGCCCCGTTCCTGCCGGAGGGATTGTCCGCCAAGATCGGCGCGGACGCAGTCGACAGCATTCTCACGATCATCGCTTCCAGCATGCTGGCGGTGACGACGTTCTCCCTGAGCACGACAGTGGCCGCATACAGCGCCGCCACCTCGCACGTCACGCCGCGGGCGACCAAGCTTTTGATCGAGGACGCGACGACGCAGAACGTGCTGGCGACCTTCGTCGGGTCCTTCCTGTTCAGCCTCGTGGCGATCATCACGCTCTCCATGGGTGCCTATGGTGAGCGGGGCAGGGTTGTCCTGTTCGTGGTCACCATCGCGGTCGTCCTCCTGATCGTGGTCACGCTGCTGCGTTGGATCGACTACCTGCTGCGCCTGGGACGGGTGGGCGAGACGACCGAGCAGGTGGAGAAGGCGGCCGAGCGCGCCTTCGCCTCGCGACTGGAGAATCCCTATCTGGGGGGAACGCCCCTCATGCAGCACAATTCGATCCCCGTCGGGGCGGTGCCCGTGCTGCCGGTCAATGTGGGATATGTCCAGAATGTCGATGTCGCCGCCATTTCGGCGATTGCGGAGCGATGCGAGGGCGAAGTCTTCCTGACCGCCATTCCCGGCACCCTGGTCGATTTCAACCGCCCGCTGGCATGGTGCGCATGTTTCGGGGAGGAGGTGCCGATCGAGGATCTGCAACAGGCCTTCACCGTTGCGAACGAGCGCACCTATGATCAGGACCCGCGCTTCGGGTTGAGCGTGCTTGCGGAGATCGCGTCGCGTGCCCTTTCCCCGGCGATGAACGATCCCGGCACGGCGATCGACGTGATCGGACGCTCTGTCAGGCTTCTGTCGACATGGGCTGCCGATCGCGACACGGCCGAGATACGCCATCCCCGGGTGAAGGTTCCGGAAATCAGCCCGGGCGAACTGCTCGACGACATCTATCATCCCATCGCCCGCGACGGCGCGACCATGGCGGAGGTGCACGTGCGCCTTCAGAAGGCCCTGCTCTCGCTCGCCAGAATGGGCGAGCCGCGATTCAGGACGGAAGCCGTCAGGCACTCCAGGCTGGCGATGAAGAGAGCGGAACTCGCCATGACTTTCCAGCCGGACGTGGATCGCGTGCGGCAGGCGGCGCAACCCTTCGAGACCCTGTGACGGCCGGACGGCCGGAGCCGGGATCGCGCAGAAAATGCTTGCCAGGCGGGACTTCGCGGGCTCCTCTGGTGTCGTAGGCGAAAACGCGGTCCGGCACAAAGAGGGATCGTCGAGTGCAGGATCTTTCTCTTCGGGAAGTGAACGACTGGGTCACGCAGGCCGGCCTGAACGGAACGAGCGAACCTGAGCTCCTTGCCGGGTTCTGCCAGCGTCTCGGCGCCGCCGGCGTGCCCGTCGCGCGGGCGAACGTCGCGATGGAAACGCTTCACCCTGTGCACGAGGGCCGGCTGTTCTTCTGGGATCCCGAGGCACCGGCGGGCGGCGAGGTGATCGAGGTCAGCCACGTCGAAGACAGGGGAGCGCTTCACGGGCAATGGCTGC
>CATMOC010000181.1 GCA_950071955.1 uncultured Mesorhizobium sp.
ACGTGGCCCACGAAGCCGATCTCCTTGGCTCGGGCCGCGTCGATCGTGCGCCCGGTAACGCCCCATTCAAAAGCATTGGCGTAGCCGATCAGCTGCTGCACGAGGGCGAGGCTCATATCGTCGGGGACGATACCTCGGCGCACGAAGACCCAGCCGAACTTGGCCTCCGAGGAGGCGATCCGGATATCGCACCCGGCGGCGAGGCCGATGCCGGAGCCGACGGCGGGACCATTCACGGCGGCGATCGCCGGCTTCGAAAGGCGACGAAGGCTGTGGACCACCTTGCGGATGCCCACATCGATGGGCGACAGCTGGTCGCGCGGCGAGGGCGCTTCGGCTTCGAGAACCTTGCCCTTCTCGATCATTTTCTTGATGTTGCCGCCTGAACAGAAGATGCGCCCCGAGCCGGTGAGGATCATCACGCGCGCGGATGGGTCGCGGTCGATCCGCTCGACCTCCGCGACGATCTCCTCGTTCATTTCCGCGCTGACGGCGTTCTTGGCCTCGGGATCGTTCAAAGTCACCGTTACGATGCCGTGCTCGTCCTGTTCCGTGATGATGTATCGATAGGCCATGTAGTCCCCGTCAATTCCGAACCGCCGCTGGCGGGCCTGTTTGCCTCGCAGCGCGCAACGGAAGTCATGTGAGTATTCGATCGCGTTCCAACTGCTCGTATTCGGCCTCGGTTCGCCCGAGCAGTCCGATGATGATTTCCCGGCTATGCTCGCCTAGCAGCGGCGCACGGGTTGACCGCGTACCCAGGCTGTCCATGGTCCACGGAAGACCGAGGTGGCGGTGGCGGTTCGCCACGGGGTGGTCGATGCTGACGACCATGCCCCGCGCATCGAGCTGGGGATTGTCCAGGAGCTCGTCAGAGCGGAGCACAGGGCCTGCCATCACGCCCGCAGCCTGCAGCTGGGCCACCATCGCGTAGAGATCGTGTACCGACGTGCAGGACGCGACTTCGGCATCCAGCGCCTCGACATTCTCCAGACGCGCCGGCGCATTGGCGAAGCGTGAATCGGAAGCGAGGTCGGTGCGTCCTACGCTGTGGCAGAACGCCTGCCATGACTGATCGTCAGCGATGCTCAGCGCCAGCCAACGATCCTCGCCGGCGGCCGGATAGATGCCGTGCGGGGCCTTTTGCCTGTCGCGGTTTCCGACGCGGCGCGGCTCCACGCCGTTCATCGTGAGGTCGATGACAGCTTCGGGTATCAGCGTGAGCATCGCCTCGTACATGGCTACGTCGACATACTGGCCGAGTCCCGTGTGTGAGCGATGTTCCAGAGCGGCCAGTATGGCAAAGGCGGCGTAGGTTCCGCTAAGCGGGTCGGGCAGCACGCTGCCCATGATCCGCGGCCCGCTATCGACATAGCCTGTGACATCCGCAACGCCGCTAAACAGGTTGACGGTCGAATGCAGGCCGCGCCCATCCTTCATCGGTCCCGTTCTGCCGAATGCGCCGTTGGAGATCATAACGATCCCCGGATTGATGCGCGCCAGTACGTCGTAGCCGAAGCCGAGCTTTTCGATCACTCCCGTGGCGAAGTTCTCGACGACGACATCGCACACCGCGACGAGCTCGTGGACGATCCGCTTCCCCTCCTTTGTCGCGAGGTCCAGCGTGAGGCTCTTCTTGGTGGCGTAGAGGCTGTTGAAGTAGCCGCTGGCGTTGCGGTTGCCTTCCTGCCCCTCCTCGAACGGCGGTGCGCCGCGTGCCGTGAGACGTGAGCTCGACTCCACCGAAATGATCTCCGCACCCAGCTGAGCGAGCCAGAGCGTGCAGAAGGGAATCGCCACAAACTGCCCGAAATCGAGCACGCGAATGCCTTCGAGCGGCAGTGGCTTGGGGGAGGTGCTCATGCGACTTCCCCGATCGGCGCAACGCCTGCATCGTCTTCAGGGGAAAACCGTGGCGCCGGGCGACGTAGGCTCCACGGTGTCGCCGCCATCTTGAAAGGTGCGCCCGGCATCTGCGCCGGCCTATTTCCGACTGCCAGATCGACCAGGCTCGCCCTGTCTCGGGCATGATCGGACGCGGCCATCTGGCGGATTGAGTGGAACGGAAACATCATGAGCCCGTACCGCTCCCCGATGCTCTGCAGCTGATTGCGCGTGCAGCCCATTGCCCACGCGGCCAGCCTTTCCCTCAACTCGATCCAGTTCCTGGCCCTTGCCGGCTCGGTAGCGAAATCGGCGCTAAGCGCCCAAGCGGGATTGCCCATCGCCTCTGCAAGGCGGTTCCAGTGTATGTCCATCGGTGCGGCGATCGTGACGTAGCCGTCCTGGCACGGAAGGTAGAAGTTCGGCATGCGCCCAATGGAGGTCGGATTGAGAAGCCTGTTGTAGATCGCGCCGCCGTACGAGGCCGGCATGAGATCCCTGATCTGCACCGCCGCCGAGGCAGCCTGGAAGCTGAGGTCGAGATGGCAGCCCTCGCCGGTGCGTCGCCGGCCCATGACTGCGGTCATCACGGCGACGGCTGCGGAGGCCCCGGCGATCGTCTCGCTTGCAAAACAGGAGGGGTGCAGGGGCGGCTCGGCGTAGAGGTCGTCGGCCGCGTCCGGAATGCCGGGCGTACCATAGGCCATGCCGCTCGCGGCATAGGCGATCAGCTCGTCGCCCATCCAGTCGCTCCAGGGACCGCCGCGTCCGAAAGGCGAAAGCGTGGCCACGATCAGACGCGGATGGCGCCCGCGCAACACCTCGGGATCGCAGCCTGCCGCTCGCAGAACGCTCGGCGCGACGTCGGTGACGAAGATGTCGGCTGACGTGAGAAGCCGGTCCAGCGCTTCGGCGCCCGCGCCTGTCTCCACGTCGAGTACGACGCCGCGCTTGTTCGAATTGAGATACAGGAAGAGGCCGCTTGCATCCGGATCGGCCTTGCCGTCCGGGAACGGTCCACGGCTGCGCGTCGGGTCCCCTTGCGGCCTCTCGACCTTGACCACGTCCGCCCCGAAATCGGCAAGAAGCTTGGCGGTGTAGGCGGCAGCGGTGCCTTCTCCGAACTCCACGACGGACAAGGCGCCCAGTGCGCCCCGCGCCTGTTGCGCGGCGTGTGTCTCGAGACTGGAATTGCGTTCAGACGCGATTGGCATGGGCTCTCCGTTGCATTCGGGGCTGCGGTGCTCAGAGGTTGCGCGACATCTTCGGATCGAATTCGTCGCGCACCGCGTCGCCCAGAAGGTTCGAGGCGAGAACCGTGAGGAGTATAGCGAGGCCGGGGAAGATGACGACCCACGGCGCCACGAGTGCCAGGGTGGTCGCCGACCCCGACATCATAAGCCCCCACGACGATTGTGGCTCCTGGATTCCGGCGCCGAGGTAATCCAGTGCCGCCTCCTGGACGATCACCAGGCCCAGATAGGCCGTCGCGATGACGAGCAGGGAGCCCAGTATGTTCGGCAGGATGTGACGGAAGATGATGCGCGAGTCGGTGCATCCCGTGGCGCGTGCTGCCTCGATGAAGGTCGTGTGCCTGAGCGACAGCGTGCCGGCTCTCGCAATGCGCGCGGTGCGCGGGATGATGGGAATGCCCAGCGCGATGATTACGTTGATCGTCGAGGGTCCGAGCACGGCGCTGATGGCCAGCGCCAGGAGCAGGAGCGGGAATGCCAGCAGTGCATCCATGATGCGCTGGCTGACAGCGTCGAACCAGCCCCCGAAATAGCCTCCCAGGATGCCCACGGCGGTGCCGAGCACAACTCCGAGCATGCTGGAGCCGAAACCGATGATGAGCGAGGTACGTGCGCCGTAGAGCAGGCGGGAGAGCGTGTCGCGCCCGAAAGCATCGGTACCGAGCAGATATTTGGCGCTCGGCGGGTGATAGAGCGCTGTAGCATCGCCGACCGTGGGATCGTAGGGCGCAAGCCAGGGCGCGAAGACCCCGCCGAACGTCATGATCGCCAGCACCACGGCACCGAAGGTCCCCAGCGGGTGGCGTCGCATCAAGGTGCGCACCTTTTCCAGGGTTCCCCGCTCGGCCGCGAGGCGGGTCGTGGACGCGGACTGTGCTGCGGGCTGCATCGTCATGCCGCTCATTTCGACCTGCCTGCGAGCCGAACGCGCGGGTCGAGCCAGCCATAGGTGAAGTCGACGAGGATATTGCCCACCACCACGATGCTGGCCAGAATCAGGACGATCGCCTGGAGTGCCGGATAGTCGCGGTTGGCTATCGACGTGACGACATACTGGCCGAGGCCGGGCACATTGAACACCGTCTCGGTCACTATCAGCGCGCCGAACAGGGCGGCGAATTCGAAGCCGATCAGGGTCACGAGCGGCAGCAGGCCGTTTCGAAGCCCGTGGCGGAAGATGACGTTGGCTTCAGACAGACCCTTTGAGCGCGCCGTGCGAATGTAGTCCTCGTTCAGCACATCGAGCATGATCGAACGCGTCATGCGGGCGATCAGGCTCACCTGACGCAGGCCGACCGCAAGCGCCGGCCAGATCGTCTGCGCGATGCTGGCGGCCGGGTCCGACCAGAACGGCTCCCAGAACAGCGGTGCGCTCCAGTTGAAGACCGTGACCAGCGCGAGGATGATCAGGATGCCCACCCAGAAGGACGGGGCTGCCAGTGCGAGCACGCATATCGTCTGCAGCAGCCGGTCGCCCCACGAACCGACATAGCGCGCCGCCATCACGCCGGCCGGCACGCCCAGGACGACCGCGATGACCATGGCCATGAGAACGATCTGAAGCGTGAACGGGAACCGTTGTGCGATGTCCTGCAGCACGGGATTGCCCGTGCGCAGGGACGTTCCGAGGTCATACGCGGCGACATCGCCGAGCCAGATGAAGAATTGCACCGGGATCGGCAGGTTCAAGCCCAGCCGTTCGCGCACCAGTTCGAGATCTTCCGCGCTCCCCGCGACGGAGTCGCCCCCGGAGAGGATGATCGCCGCATCGCCCGGAATGATCCGGACGATGACGAAGACGATCGCTGCAACCAGGAGCAGGGTCACCAATCCTGAGAGAAGCCGAAAGAGTCCGTATCTGAGCATCGAACGGGGCTGGCTCCGCCTAGCTTTCAAGCCAGACCTTATCCATCTGCATGTTGCTGAAGCCATCGTTGGACGGCGTCCAACCCTTCAGCCGGTCGCTATGGGCGAACCCGAAGCCGACCCAGGCCATGTTGATGTGATAGTACGTCCCGAGGAAGGCGAGCTGCTGCTGCCGGATCAACTCCTTACGCTTCTCCGGATCGGCTTCGCCCGACTGGGCGCGGAACAGGGCGTCGATGGAATCGTCCTTCCACTTCCCGTAGTTGCGGTAACCGAAGCTCGTATATGCGTCGCCGAGGATGATGTCGGGCAGCGCACCGGCAACCGCGATGGAATGGACAAGGACTTCGAACTCGCCGGCGAGCTCGCGGGCAACGAAGGCACCCACGTCCATGATCTCCACGGATGCATCGAAGCCGATCGTGTTGAGCTGCGCGGCAACATTGATCGAGGAGTCGCGGAAGACGGGAAGGTCGCCGCGCGTCGGCAGCTTGAGTTGGTAGCCGGGCTCTACCCCCGCCTCCTTCAGGAGTTCGCGTGCGCGGGCCCTGTTCGCCTCGATGTCGCCGCCGAGTCCCGGGATGGTGTCGTAGCCGGAAAACTGCTTCACCTCTTCTTCGGTCAACGCATAGGGGCTGCCTGGCGGCAACAGGCCGAGGCTGTGGAAGTTCGCGCCGGACAACGGACCGACCGTGTTGATGAACGCCGTGCGGTCGATCGCGAGCGACAGCGCCTCGCGGACCCTCGGGTCATCGAACGGCTTCTTGAGCACGTTTGATATCAGGTTGACGAAGGTCGGCGTGAGCGCATCGCCCACGACCAGCCCCTCTGCCTTCTTCAGGTCGCTGATGACCGCCTGGCTGGAGAAGAGGAAACAGGCATCGACGCGTTCGCCGCGGATGGCGACGCTACGCTCGATTTCGCCCGGTATCGGGAAGAACTGGATTCCGTCGAGGGCGGGCGCGCCGCCGAAGTAGTCCTCGTTGCGCACGAGTTCATAGAGCTGACCGTCAACCGCGCGGGCCAGCTTGAACGCGCCGGTGCCGACGATCTGCCGCTTCATGCCTACCCCCTCCGCATCGAGCGGCTCCGCGATGCGCTTCGGGTAGATGGCATTGAACGGGTTGCTTACCAGGAACGGGAAGTCCGCCTGCGGCTGCTTCAGCGTCACCTTCAACGTGTTGGCATCGGCGGCCTCGACCTCCGCGATATTGGAGAAGGTGTTCTTGCGCGGGCTATTGATCCCCGTGGGGGGATTCCGGATGCGGTTGATGCTGAATACGACGTCGTCGATCACAAGATCGCCGCCGTCGTGAAACTTCACGCCCGACTTGATCTTGTACGTAACGGTGAGCCCGTCTTCGGAGACTTCATAGCCTTCGGCGAGATCGGGGACGAGCTTGGTCGTGTCGCTCGGATCGATCCGCATCAGCGTCGAGTAGCATGGCGCGCAGATATGCTGTGTGAGGTAAGTGCCGGACTGGTGGACGTCGAAGTCAGGCGGGGTACCACCTATCGTCACGCGAAGCGTACCGCCCTTCTGCTGTGCGGACGCCCAGTCCACGGGCATCAGTGCCGACACCGCGACCGTTCCGCCGAGCCCCAGCAACACGCTCCTGCGAGTAGGAGTCAACCTGTCCATGCCATCCCATTTCATTGCTCAGACCTTTCCGGATCTATCTGGAGAAGCACTGCGTCACGTACTGCCTCGGGGCCGGTGATCCGAGCGTTTTTCTTCGGATCTGGACGGGATCGCCGATAAAGAGCGCTGCCGAGCCTCCTGCTTGTGAATTGCAGCAGAAGCGTAGCACCGTCATTCCGGGATGTAAATGAAACGTTTCATGATTCTTGCGCAGACCGCTGCCGGCGCGTCCTGCCATCCTTCATCCGGACCCAAAGCGGGCTTAGGATGGACTGGCTCGGTCTGCGTCATGGTACCTGCTGTGACGTGTCCGGCGCATTCGTTGACAGGCGAAGCCAGCCCCGAACTGGCCGCGGCGATCTCCTCCGTTGACGGATCGATGGACGAATTCAAGGCGGCCTTTGAAGGTGAGTTCCTTCCTGTCGAACGCCTCCAGTTTGTCGCGCGATCGGGACGCGCCAGAGCATTACGATCTCGCCGTCAAGCAACGACACGACCTCGGCGGCTGGTGTATGTCCATCCCGATAATGCACACGGCTCCCTCCATCGTTGGTCACGATAGGGAGCCAGCGGACATCACGACAAATACGGATCCGCGCTCGCAGCGCATC
>CATMOC010000182.1 GCA_950071955.1 uncultured Mesorhizobium sp.
CAGATGGTTTCGCACGGGCTCGGGATCACGCTCATCCCGGAAATGGCGATCACGGCCGGCGGAGAGCCCCGCGACATGAAGATCGTTCCCTTCGCCGACCCGCAACCCTCGCGAACGATCTGCCTGGCGTGGCGCAAGAACAGCCCGCGCAACGACGAATGCCGGATGATCGCCCAATTGATCCGCGAGGCGAATCGCAGCGCGACGGGGGAACCGGGGCGAAATGCCGATGCGCTCACGCAGGCGTGAAAGACCCAACCAGCAGCGCGCCCTATCTGACCTTCAGACCCGATTTCCTTCAGGAGGCTGCAGATCATGCGAATTCGACCCGTTGTCATTGCCGCCCTTGCGGTTCCCCTCGTCGCTTCGAACGCTTCGGCGCAGAGCGCGACGGTGATCGGCAACGCAGGCACCACGCTGTCCGTGGCGCCGGTTACCGATTTCAACGAGCCGTGGGCAATGACCTTCCTGCCCGACGGAAACCTGCTCGTCACCGAGAAATCCGGAAACCTGCTCCTCGTCTCGCAGGATGGCGAGAAGACGAAAATTTCCGGCGTGCCGAACGTCGCCTATGGCGGCCAGGGCGGTCTGGGCGATATCGTCCTGCATCCGCAGTTTTCCGAGAACGACCGGGTATACATCTCCTTTGCCGAGCCGGGCGACGGGAACACACGCGGCGCGGCGGTGGCGAGCGCGACCCTGGTCCGTGACGGCGGTTCCGCGTCGCTGGAGAATCTGCAGGTCATTTGGCGGCAGCAACCGAAGGTGACCGGGGAAGGGCATTACTCCCACCGCCTTGCGTTCTCGCCCGACGGCGAGCACCTGTTCATCACGTCGGGCGAGCGTCAGAAGCAGACGCCGGCGCAGGACATGGAGGTCAACCTCGGCAAGATCATCCGTCTGGACCCGGATGGCTCCACTCCGGACGACAACCCGTTCCAGGATCAGGGCGAGCTTGCCCAAACCTTCTGGAGCGTCGGCCATCGCAACATGCTGGGCATCGCCTTCGACGGCGAGGGCCGGCTCTGGGCGCATGAGATGGGACCGCGCGGCGGCGACGAGCTGAACCTGATCAAGCCGGGTGAAAACTACGGATGGCCGGTCGTCTCGAACGGACGCAACTACAACGGCAGCGACATACCGGACCATCCGACCCGCCCCGAATTCGAGGCGCCGGAAGCATCCTGGACCCCGGTGATCTCGCCGGCCGGGCTCGTCATCTACTCGGGCGGCGTCTTCCCGGAATGGCAGGGTGATGCCGTGATCGGCGGCCTCAGCGCCCGCGCCATCATCCATGTCGAACTGGGCGAACAGGAGGACGGAACGCTCGCGGGCGAGGTGGAGCGCTTCGACATGGGCGCGCGCATCCGCGAGGTCGAGCAGGGTCCCGACGGCGCGCTCTGGGCACTGGAGGACCGCGCCGGCGGCAGGCTCCTCAAGCTGACGCCCGCCGACGCCGACTGAGCTTTTTTTCAGAGAATGTGGATCGCGAGCGCGATCCACATCGCGCCCAGCGCCAGGAAGCCGAGCGTGAAAGCCGGCTGGCGGAAGCGGATGCGATTGCTTGTGACGTGAATCCAGGCGTGCACGTAGCGCGAAAGCACGAACAGCCACGCCAGCGCCACCGCAACCGCTCCCGCAGCGCCCGTCGCGTAGAGCGCGAGGCAGCAAACGTGGAAGAGGACCGGCAGCTCGAACTGGTTCGTCAGGTTGTTGCGCACAAACAGGCTCTGCGCCGGCTCGTCCCGGTTTTCCCGGAACTGCGATACCCTGGCGCTGCCGGCCCTGACGGCTGACATGCGGCGCAGGAACATCATGAAGTAGACGCCGTAGACCAGCGCTACATGCGCGATCATCGGCCAGAAGATGGCGGTCTGGTTCATGCGGCTGCGGCCTTTCGAGGCGGTGCTCGGAGTGGGATCATTCCCACTCGATCGTGCCGGGAGGCTTGCTCGTCACGTCGTAAACGACGCGGTTGATGCCGCGGACCTCGTTGATGATGCGGGTCGCCGCGCGGCCGAGGAACTCCATGTCGTAGTGATAGAAGTCGGCGGTCATGCCGTCGACCGAGGTTACCGCACGCAGCGCGCAGACGAATTCGTAGGTGCGGCCGTCGCCCATGACGCCGACCGTCTGGACCGGCAGGAGCACGGCGAAGGCCTGCCAGATCGCGTCGTAGAGACCGGCCTTTCTGATCTCGTCGAGATAAATCGCGTCGGCCTCGCGCAGGATCTCGAGCTTCTCGCGCGTGATGCCGCCGGGGCAACGGATCGCCAGGCCGGGGCCGGGGAAGGGGTGGCGCCCGATGAAGCTCTCTGGCAGGCCGAGTTCCTTGCCCAGGATGCGCACCTCGTCCTTGAAGAGTTCGCGCAGGGGCTCGACCAGCTTCATGTTCATGCGGGCGGGTAGGCCGCCGACATTGTGGTGCGACTTGATCGTCACCGACGGGCCGCCGGAAAAGGAGACGCTCTCGATCACGTCGGGGTAGAGCGTGCCCTGGGCGAGGAAGTCGGCGCCGCCGAGCTTTCCTGCTTCCTCCTCGAAGACCTCGATGAAGAGGCGGCCGATCGTCTTGCGCTTCTTCTCCGGGTCGCTCTCGCCTTCGAGCGCGCCGATGAAGCGGTCCGAGGCGTCCACCAGGATCAGCGGCAGGTTGTAGTGCTGCCGGAACATCTCGACGACTTCCTGCGCCTCGTTCTTGCGCATGAGGCCGTGGTCGACGAGGATGCAAGTCAGCCGCTCGCCGATCGCCTCGTGGATGAGCAGCGCCGCGACGGAAGAATCGACGCCGCCCGACAGCGCGCAGATGACCTTGCCGTCGCCGACCTGACTACGGATCGCCTCGACCGCCTGATCGCGGTAGGCGGCCATAGTCCAGTCACCCGCGAGGCCGGCGACGCCGTGGACGAAGTTGGACAGCAGCCTGGCACCGTCGGGCGTGTGAACCACTTCGGGATGGAACATGATGCCGTACATGCGCCGGTCCGTATCGCCGAAGACGGCGAACGGCGCGCCGTCCGAGCGTGCCAGGATCTCGAAGCCCTCGGGCAGAGCAATGACCCTGTCGCCGTGACTCATCCAGACCTGATGGCGCTGGCCCGGTGCCCACATGCCGTCGAACAGCGGGCATTCCTTCTCGATTTCCACGAAGGCTCGGCCGAATTCGCGGTGGGGCGAGCTTTCCGCCTTGCCGCCCATCTGGACGCACAGCGTCATCTGGCCGTAGCAGATTCCCAGCACCGGCACGCCGGAATCGAAGACGACCTGCGGCGCGCGCGGGCTGCCGGCCTCACTGGTCGAGGCGGGGCCGCCCGACAGGATCACCGCCTTGGGCCTTGTCCGATGGAACGCCTCCTCTGCCGACTGGAACGGAACGATCTCGGAATAGACGCCGGATTCGCGCACGCGCCGAGCGATCAGCTGCGTGAACTGACTGCCGAAGTCGATGATGAGGACAGTGTCGGGATGGGCCGCGGTGTTCATGTCGAGCGCATAGAGAAACGGCCGCCAATAGGCAAGTCTCGCCGGCGCAGGGCAGCTCCGCTCAACAGGAAAACGCTCGTGGTCCCGGTTCGGACCGCAAGCGTCTCCCTGTTGGCCCGATCTTCGCGGAGCGTCAGACCGCCCGCGGAGGCTCGCCGCCCTTGGCGAGCAGGTCGCGGATCTGGGTCAGGAGCAATATGTCGGCCGGGGGAGGGGCGGGCTGCGCGGGCGTCGCCTGCGGTTCCTCCATGCGGCGGCGAAGGCTGTTCACGGCCTTGATCATCAGGAAGATGATCCAGGCAAGGATCAGGAAATTGATGATCACGGTGATGAAGTTGCCGTAGGCGAAAACCGCACCCTGTTCCCTGGCCGCTTCCAGCGTCGTGGCCGTGACACCGGATGCAAGGGGTATGTAGTAGTTCGAGAAGTCGACGCCGCCGAAGATCGCGCCAACGATCGGCATGATGACGTCGTCGGTCAGCGACTTGACGATCAGTCCGAACGCGCCACCGATGATGACGCCGACGGCGAGATCGATGACGTTCCCCTTCGAGATAAATTCCCTGAATTCCTTCAACATTGGACCCTCTCCTTTGAACCAGGCGGCAGAGCGGCGAATCCCGATCTGCCCGCGAACTATACGACAAGTCGCAGCCGCTGGATGCATGGGCCGCACGCGTTCCGGCGGATGATGCGGCGTGACGGGGCGTTTGCTTTTTGACGCGGAGTTGATGAACATCGGCGCCAGGAGGAACCGGCATGCACGGCTGGGTCGTCGTCATTATCGCTGTCGCCTACCTGACACTGCTCTTCGCGATCGCGAGCATCGGCGACCGCCGCGCCGCGCGCCTGCAGCCGGGCAAGCCTCGCCCGTGGATTTATGCCCTCAGCCTAGCGATCTACTGCACGTCCTGGACCTTCTTCGGCTCGGTCGGCCTTGCGTCGGAACGCGGACTTGAATTCGTCGCGATCTACATTGGGCCGGTGCTGGTGTTTCTATTCGGCTATCAGCTCCTGAACCGCATCATCCGTCTCTCGAAGGCCGAGAAGATCACCTCCATCGCCGATTTCCTGGCAGCGCGGTACGGAAAGAGCTTCGCGGTCGCCTCCATCGCGACCATCATCGCGACGATCGGCGCCATCCCGTACATCGCGCTGCAATTGAAATCGATATCCGGGTCGGTGAGCCTGATGGTGGAGCACTACAACGGCGCACCGCCATCGATCGATCTGATCATCGGTGACATTTCGTTGCTCGTGGCGGTGCTTCTGGCGCTGTTCGCGGTGCTCTTCGGCACGCGCCACGCCGATGCGACCGAGCACCAGGACGGCCTTATCCTCGCGGTCGCCGTCGAATCGGTGGTCAAGCTGGCGGCATTCCTGGCCGTCGGCGTAACCGTCGTCTTCTTCCTCTTCGACGGCCCGGCCAATCTGATCGCTGCGGTCAGGGCGAACGTCGAAGTGGCCGCTGCATCGGCCTACCCGACGTCCTTTGCCACCTGGTTCGTGTTGACGGGCCTCAGCGCCTTCGCGATCATCATGCTCCCGCGCCAGTTCTACGTAATGATCGTGGAAAACCGCGGCGCGTCGGAACTGCGCACCGCGACCTGGGTTTTCCCCGTCTATCTCGTGCTAATCAACCTCTTCGTCATACCGATCGCCTTCGCGGGGCTGGTCAGCGTCGGCGGCCAGACGAGCGCCGATCTCTACGTGCTGTCGCTGCCGTTGCTCACCGGGCACGACCTGCTTGCCGTTGCCGCCTTCATCGGCGGACTGTCGGCGGCGACCGCAATGGTCATCGTTGCGAGCGTCGCGCTCTCCATCATGATCTCAAACGACCTCGTCATCCCGCTGCTCTTCAGGCGCCTGCTCAGCGCCGGCCGCAGTGAAAACGAGAACTGGGCGCAGGTGATCATGAACGTGCGCCGAATGGCCATCTTCATCATCCTCTTCGCGGCGTTTCTCTACTACAGGGAATCGACCCACAATGCGCGGCTCGCGTCGATCGGCCTGATGTCCTTCGCCGCGATCGCGCAGTTCGCGCCCTGCTTCTTCGGCGGGCTGCTGTGGCGGCGGGCGAACGCGCGCGGCGCGATCATCGGGATGACCGCAGGTATCCTGACCTGGAGCTATACGCTCCTGCTTCCGTCACTGGCACCGGCCGATACGGCCTTCATCGTCCACGGCCCGCTCGGCCTGGAGGCGCTGCGGCCGCAAGCATTGTTCGGCGTCGTGGCGGAACCGCTCAATCACGGCGTCTTCTGGAGCCTGCTCCTGAACACCGCCGGCTACATCCTCGGGTCGCTTTCGCGCGCTGCGTCGCCGCTCGAGCGCATCCAGGCCTCGATCTTCGTGCCGCGCGAGGTCAGCCCGATGCCGAGCCTGCGTCGGTTCCGCACCGCCGTCACCGTCGATGATCTCAAGGACACGATCTCGCGCTATCTCGGCGCCGAGCGGACGGAGCGATCGTTCGAGACCTTCGGGCACAATTCCGGCCGGCGTATCGACGGGAGCGTGCCGGCGGACGTGACTGTGATCCGCTTTTCCGAGCAGTTGCTGGCAAGCGCCGTCGGTTCCTCCTCGGCGCGCCTGATCCTCTCCCTGCTGCTGCAGCGGCGCGACTCGACCGTCAAGGACGCGTTCAAGCTGCTCGACGACGCTTCCGAGGCGCTCCAGCACAACCGCGACCTGCTCCAGACCGCGCTCGACCAGATGGAGCAGGGGGTCACCGTGTTCGATCAGGATTTCCGCCTGATCTGCTGGAACCGCCAGTTCCGCCTGCTCTTCGACCTGCCGGACGAACTTGGCCAGGTCGGGGTCTCGATCGGTCAGGTGCTCGAGCATCTGGCGCGACGCGGCGACATCGCCCACGGGGCGGAAGGCCTGACGCTGGAGCGGCTCAATACCTTCGGCAATCCCTGGCAGATCGAACTCGCAGCAAGCGGGCGCATCATCGAGGTGCGTTCCAACCCGATGCCGGATGGCGGCATCGTGGCGACCTACGCGGACATCACCGCCCGCGTGCGCGCCGGCCTCGCCCTGAAGAGCGCCAACGAAACGCTCGAACAGCGCGTTGCCCGCCGGACCGCCGAACTCATGCAAGTCAACGAGGAACTGGCGCAGGCGCAGATGCTCGCCGAGGAAGCCAATCTCGGCAAGACGAAATTCCTCGCCGCCGCCGGGCACGACATCCTCCAGCCGCTCAATGCGGCACGGCTCTACTGTTCGTCGCTCCTGGAACAGGCAGGCAAGGGGTCGATCGGCTCTGCGGCGAGCAACATCGAATCTGCCCTCGAATCTGTCGAGATGATCCTCGGCGCGGTGCTCGATATCTCACGGCTGGATGCCGGTGCGATGAAACCGTCCGTCACGTCGTTCCGCCTGGACGGTCTCTTCCGCCAGATCGCGAACGACTTCCTTCCAATGGCACGGGAAAAGGGCCTGGAGCTGAAGGTGGTGCCCTGCTCATTGACCGTCTCGACGGACCGCAACCTCCTGCGCCGCCTGACGCAGAACCTTGTTTCCAACTCGATCAAGTATACCCGCCGGGGAACGGTGCTGGTCGGCGCGCGCCGCCGGGGGGACCTCGTCGATCGATCTGATGCTGAAGCTGATCGCGGACGATCACGGTCTGGTGGTCGAGGACCCGTTCGCCATCCATGGGCACGACGTTGACGTCGACGAAGGCCGTGGATCCCGTGGGGGTCTGGCCGGCGACAGGGAGGGGGAGGAAGACGAGAAGGGTCACTG
>CATMOC010000183.1 GCA_950071955.1 uncultured Mesorhizobium sp.
GCCCGCACCGCTTGCCGCCATCCTGCGGAAGGCCGATGACTGAGCCGCGCCGCATCGCCATGTGGTCGGGGCCGCGCAATCTTTCGACGGCGATGATGCGCAGCTTCGGTGCCCGTCCCGATTGTGTCTGCGTGGACGAACCGTTCTATGCCCATTATCTGTCGCAGACCGGCCTGCCCCATCCGATGCGGGATCAGGTGATTGCCAGCCAGCCCACCGATTGGCGCATTGTGCTGCCCGGATTGACCACCGATCCGGCGGCCGCGCCGGTGCAGTATCAGAAGCATATGGTTCAGCACATGCTGCCCGGCATGGACCTGGGCTGGACCGGGACCGTCACCAATGTCTTCCTGATCCGCGAACCCGAGCGTGTCGTGGCCTCTTTCGCGGCCAAGCGCGGTCTGCCCGACCCGGCCGAGCTGGGTTTCGCCCGTCAGTGGAGCATGTTTCGCGAGATGGCCGAACGCGGCGCCGCGCCCATCGTGATCGACAGCGCCGATATCCGCCGCGATCCTCGTCGCGCGCTGCGGGCATTATGCGCCGCGATCGACCTGCCCTGGACCGAGGCCATGTTGTCCTGGCAGGCCGGCCCGCATCCCGAGGATGGCGTCTGGGGTGCGGTCTGGTACGATGCGGTCAATCGCTCGAACGGCTTTGGCGGGCCCGAGGGGCCCGGTCCCGAACTGGACGGGCCGTTGGCGGATCTGGCCACCCGGCTGCGTCCGGATTACGAAGCCATCGCGGCGCATCGGCTGGTGCTTTCCGGCAGGTGACGCCATTGTGTTGCGGCAGGGGGCTGCAAGATTTGATAAAGAGAGGCTAGAAGGCCGGCGATCCGTGCCAGCCGGTCCGGCAGACCGGCGGGTTCTGGATGATTCGACCAAGGCCCGGAAGATGAGGCAGTGACGATGGAACCCATTCAGGCCGCCCAGGCCCTCGATTTTTCGCTTCTGGCGCTGTTTGCCCGTGCGTCATTGACCGTGAAGGTGGTGATGGTGCTGCTGATCGTCGCCTCGGTCTGGTCTTGGGCGATCATCATCCAGAAATTCCTGGCCTTCGCCGCCGCAAGGCGCGAGCAAATCCGCTTCGATCGCGCCTTCTGGTCCGGCGAGCCGCTGGACGATGTCTATGACCGGCTGGGCGAGACGCCCTCGGGCGCGACCGAACGGGTCTTTGCCGCCGGCATGACCGAATGGCGGCGCAGCCACCGCGATGACGGCGCACTGATCCCCGGCGGCACGCAGCGGATCGACCGCGCCATGAACGTCGCCATCCAGCGCGAGGAAACGCGCCTGTTCCGGGGCCTGTCCTTTCTGGCCACCGTCGGCTCGACCGCGCCCTTCATCGGCCTGTTCGGCACCGTCGTCGGCATCATGACCTCGTTCCAGGCGATCGCCGGGTCCAAGTCGACCAGCCTCGCGGTCGTCGCGCCCGGCATCGCCGAGGCGCTGCTCGCCACCGCGATCGGCCTGCTGGCGGCCATTCCCGCGGTCGTGGCCTACAACAAGCTCTCGTCCGACGCCGGCAAGCTGGCGGTGCGGATGGAAGGCTTCGCCGACGAATTCTCGGCCATACTGTCGCGGCAGATCGATGAGAAGGTCGCTCAGCGCGCCTGAGGGAGATAGTTTGCCATGGGCATGTCTGTAGGACAATCCGGCGGACGGGGCAGCCGCGGCCACAGGCGCCGGGGGCGGCACCACAAGCTGATGTCGGAAATCAACGTCACGCCCTTCGTGGACGTGATGCTGGTGCTCCTGATCATCTTCATGGTGGCCGCGCCGCTGCTCACCGTCGGCGTGCCCATCGACCTGCCGGAGACGCAGGCGAAGGCACTGAACGCCGACACCCAGCCGATCACCGTGTCGGTCAACGACAAGGGTCAGATCTATCTCCAGGAGACCGAGATACCGCTCGAGGAAATCGTGGCGAAGCTCGAGGCCATTTCCAAAACCGGCTACGAGGAACGCATCTACGTGCGCGGCGACAAGAGTGCCGACTACGGAACGGTGATGCGCGTGATGGCGCGCATTTCGGCGGCGGGGTTCCACAATCTCGGCCTCGTCACCCTGCAGGAGCAGGACAGCTAGCCGCGATGAAGGCCGGTCTCGTCACATCGACGATCCTGCATGCGTTGCTGCTCTCCGTCGGGCTGTTCACGCTCTCGGCGCCGCGCGCTTTCGAGGTGATGGACGTGGAATCCTTCCCCGTCGAGATCGTGCCGATCGAGGAGATCAGCCAGGTGCAGGTCGGCGAGAGGGAAGCGCCCGTTGCCGAGGCGCCCGCGCCCGTGCCGACGACCCGTCCCGAGGCGGTGGAGAATGCCGAGCAGGTGGGCGACAACACGGTGGACACCCCCGCGCCGCCTACCCCCGATCCCAAGCCGCGTCCTGTCGAGACGGCCGCCTTGCCGGAGCCCGCGCCCGAACCTGCTCCGATCCCCGATCCCATCCCGGAGCCGGAACCGGCGAAGCCGGAGCCGAAGCCCGAACCCGTGCCGGCAACCGAGGTGACACCGCAGCCAGAGCCGCCGCAGGAGGTCGAGCCCGACCCGGCGCCGGAACCGGAGCCGCAGCAGGAAGCCGAACCCGAACCGTCACCGGAGCCCGTTCCCGCCGAAGCGGAGGAGGCGCAGGAGGCCGCGCTGCCCGAAAGCGCCCCGCGTCCCGAAGCGCGCCCGAGGCCGCAGCCGGCGCAGGCGCAGACCGCGAAGGCGCCCGAACGCAAGGATGCCGAGAAGCCGGCGCCGAAGCAGGCCCAGGCGCCCGCGCAGGAGAAGTCGGACGACCTGCTGCAGGACGTCGCCGCGCTTCTGAACAAGGAAAAGGCCTCGGGCGGCGGCGCGAAGCGATCCACGCAGGAGGCGGCCCTCGGCGGCAAGCGCAAGACGACGGGCGAGAAACTCTCGCAGAGCGAACTTGACGCGCTCAGGAACCAGTTCTCCGGATGCTGGAGTATTCCGGCGGGCGCGGGGGAGGCGTCGGACCTGCGCGCCTCCATCCGCTTCAACGTCGCGCCAGGCGGACGGCTGGAAGGCATGCCAGAAGTCATAGCATCCAGCGGCAATCGGCAGTTTGACGAAAGCGCGGTGCGCGCCGTCCAGAAATGCGATCAGAGGGGCTTCATCCTGCCGCAGGGCAAAGAGGATGTCTGGGCCGAGGTCGTGGTGAATTTCGACCCGAGCGACATGTTCTGATCATTGTTCGCGGCTACCGGCAACACACGGGATTTTCGCGGTTTCGGCCGCGACACGGAATGAAGAAGGGCAAGGCATGAAACGTCTCCTTAAACCCCTCCTGATCGCGGCGGCCATGATCGCAGCGATCTCGGGCGCGGCCATCGTCCCGGCGCGCGCCCTGGTCGAGATCGACGTCAACAAGGGCGTGGTCGAACCGCTGCCGATCGCGATCACCGACTTCCTGTCGGCCGACGCGCTCGGCGCCGAGATTTCGGGCATCGTCGCGGCGGACCTGCAGCGCTCGGGCCTGTTCGCGCCCATCGACCGCGCGGCCTTCATCGAGAAGATCTCCAATCCGGACGCCGCCCCCCGTTTCGAGGACTGGAAGGTGATCAACGCGCAGGCGCTGGTCACGGGACGGGTGAGCCAGGAACCGGACGGCCGCATCCGTGCCGAGTACCGTCTGTGGGACACTTTCGCCGGCCAGCAACTGTCGGGCGAGCAGTTCTTCGCCTCGCAGGCCAACAAGAGGAGGATCGCGCACATCATTGCCGACGCGATCTACGAGCGCCTGACCGGAGAAAAGGGCTATTTCGACACGCGCATCGTCTTCATCGACGAATCCGGACCGAAGAACCAGCGCACCAAGCGGCTCGCAATCATGGACCAGGACGGCGCCAACGCCCGGTTCCTGTCCGACGGACGCGCCATTTCGCTGACGCCCCGCTTCTCGCCGAACCGGCAGGAAATCACCTACATGTCCTACGAGAGCGGCCAGCCGCAGGTCTACCTGCTGCAGCTCGAAACGGGACAGCGCGAACTCGTCGGAAACTTTCCGGGCATGACCTTCGCGCCGCGCTTCTCGCCGGACGGCCAGAAGGTGATCATGAGCCTGCTGCGCGACGACGGCAATTCCAACATCTATACCCTCGACCTCAGAAGCCGCACGACGACACGCCTGACGGATTCGAGCGCGATCGACACGTCGCCGTCCTATTCTCCCGACGGCAGCCAGATCGTCTTCACCTCCGACCGTGGCGGACGGGCACAGATCTACGTCATGAACGCCGACGGCACGAACCAGCGGCGCATCTCCTTCGGCGAGGGGACCTACTCCACGCCGGTGTGGTCGCCGCGCGGCGACCTGATCGCCTTTACCAAGCAATCGGGCGGCGAGTTCCAGATCGGCGTCATGCGGATTGACGGATCGGGCGAGCGTATACTTTCCACCGGCTTCAGCCAGGAAGGACCGACCTGGGCGCCGAACGGCCGGGTCCTGATGTTCTTCAAGGAGCCGGCCGGGGCCGGCGGTCCGCGTCTCTATTCGGTCGATCTGACCGGCCGTAACGAACAGCCGATCCAGAGCCCCAATTTCGCCTCCGATCCGGCATGGTCGCCGCTGCTCGAGTGATCGGTGACAATGACGTGAAAGGCTATGTAGCGGCCCCAAATCACGCTGCAGACGCCTTTGCGTCGCGTTTCGGCCGTAATCCCGCATAGGGTGCGGCAAACCGCAGATCGGCCAGGAGGGCGGGGCGGATTCGAGGGGAATAAGCAAGCATTAACCGTGTTTCTTGTTCGCCGGTTAACCGAAAGGTGGTTACTGGAAAGTCAAAGTAACCCCTAGAATGCCAAGGAGTGGCAGTGATGCGCCGTATCGCAACACTTACCAGGAATCCCGCCGTCATCGCGCTCGTGATGGCACTTGCGGTGACCGGATGTGCTTCGAAGAAAATCCCGAACAATGCGGCCGACATAGGTCTCGGGGGCGCAGGCTCGGCCACGCCCGGATCGCAGCAGGATTTCACCGTCAACGTTGGTGACCGGATATTCTTCGACACCGATTCGTCCGCCATCCGCGCCGACGCTCAGGCGACGCTCTCCCGGCAGGCGCAGTGGCTGAGCCAGTACCCGACCTATGCGATCACGATCGAGGGCCATGCCGACGAGCGCGGCACGCGTGAGTACAACCTTGCGCTGGGTGCCCGCCGCGCCGCCGCGACGCGCGACTTCCTCGTCGCCCGCGGCGTTCCGGCGACCCGCCTGAGGACGATCTCCTACGGCAAGGAACGCCCCGTGGCGGTGTGCGACAACATCTCCTGCTGGTCGCAGAACCGCCGCGCGGTGACGGTTCTCGGCGGCGCCGGCAGCTGATTCCATGGCGTGAAGCCGGCGGGCCGACAACGGCCCGCCGAATTCCCGTGCTGTCCATCTCGCTTTGTGCCAAAACAAAATTTGGCCGAAGTCGCAAGGCTTGGTAAATTCGAGATCGAGGCGCGGCTGCGCCTCCGGCATTCGGAATTCCCAAAGCGAGATCGTCGATGAAATCCACCACGATATTTTGCGTTGCCCTGTCGCTGCCGCTTCTCGTCGGAAGCGTGGCGGGCGCGGCGCCGCTCAATGCCCAGTCGCCCGCCGGGACGGGTACGCTGCAGCGTCTCCTGCCGCAGAACTGGCTGCGCCAGCCGGACGAGGCGCCGCGGGTGCAACTCGCCCAGGCCGGCGATCCGCGCGTCGTCCAGCTCGAGGAGCAGATCCGGCAGCTGAACGGCAAGATCGAGGAGCTGAACTTCCTCCTACTTCAGACGCAGGACCAGATCCGCAAGATGCAGGAGGACAACGAGTTCCGTCTCCAGCAGCTTGAGGAAAAGCAGGGCGCCGTGAGGGCCAACCCTTCGCAGGACACGGCGCGCGACGGGCTCGGCGGCACCGATACGCTTGCTGGCGCGAGCGAAGGGTCAACCGCAACGGCGCAGCAGACCGGCGAGCTTCCGAAGACGCTCGGCACGATCACATTCGACGCCGACGGCAAACCGATCGGCGGCGCCGCGGACGCCGGCGAGGAGGACACCGCGTTCGCGGAGGATGCCGGACGTGTCGCGAGTGGCAGCTCGACCGACGGAACCCAGGTCGCGGCACTTCCCGCTACCGACAGCCCGGATGAACTCTACCGGAACGCCTACAACTTCATCCTGTCTGGCGATTACGCGACGGCTGAGGCCGGGTTCCGGGAACACATCGAGCGCTTCCCGAACGATCCGAAGGCCGCGGACGCCAATTACTGGCTGGGCGAAGCGTTGCTCGGCATGCAGGAATACCGGCAGGCGGCGGAAGTGTTCCTGGCGGCAAACCAGAGCTATCCGAATTCGGGCAAGTCGCCAGACATGCTCCTGAAGCTCGGCGTCTCCCTCGCCGCGCTCAATCAGCGAGACGTCGCCTGCGCGACCTATGCCGAGATCGGCAACCGATACCGTGATCTTTCCGCCGCGCTCAAGGAGCGGGTGAAGGCCGAGCAGGCCCTGGCCGGCTGCTGACGAGTTCGGTATCCGCCCGCGTCTCGAGCTTCGACCGGGCGCATGGAACCGATGTCCCGGGCCGCCGTTGTGGCCGGCCAGAGAGGGGAACGTATCCTGGACATCAGCCCAGACAGAGTCTTTTCCGGCATTCGCCTGACGGATGCGGTCCCTGTCATGGTAGCCGTTTCGGGCGGCAGCGACTCTCTCTCACTTCTGATCCTGCTCGACGCGTATCTTCGCGCCACCGGCGGCGAAATCCTCGCCGTGACCGTGGATCATGGCTTGAGGCCGCAGGCGGCGGATGAGGCGGCGATGGTGGCGCGCCTGTGCGCGCAGCGGGGGATCCGCCACCGGACGATAAGATGGGAAGGCGAGAAGCCCGCGACCGGCGTGTCGGCGACCAGCATCGCGCGCGCCGGTGCGGCTTTGCCCGAGGCCCGCGCGATCATGCTCGGTTGTTCGGGGCCTGGCACGATCGTGCCCTGCACGATTCCACCGCTCCATTTCGGTGGCGTGAAGCCGTCACCGATACCGACGTCGACGAGCACCCCCGGTCCTTCGGCCCCGGTGCGGCAGTCGGCGATCATGCGAAAACCCTTGCCCCCCTGGCGGTCGGTCCCGCTGCGCGGATCCCAGCGCACGGGTTCGAGGCAGACGACGCTGCTCTTGCGATAGAGCATCGCGTCGGGAACCGGCGGCAGTTCGGGATAGGTGACGAGCGACGACATCGCCATGTTGCGCTCGTAGAG
>CATMOC010000184.1 GCA_950071955.1 uncultured Mesorhizobium sp.
GCCCCAGGGCCGCTCCTTAAGGAAAGGAAACGACGCCCGGGTACAGCGCAGAGCGCCGACGTATTTAACGTCGAAGTCGCCCAAAAGATCGTCGTCCACGATAGTGTCGATGGGCCCGATCGCTCCAGGAGAACCGCCGGGCAACGACGCGCTGTTAACCAGGATATCCAGACCACCCAACTGGCTGGCGGCTTCGGCCATGACGCGGTCAACGTCTTCGCGGGAGGTGACGTCCAAGACCATGGGGATGATCCGGCGCCCCGTGATGTCTTCGATCTCTTTGGCGGCCTCTTCCAAGACGGATTTCGTCCGGGACGCGATCACAACATCGCAGCCTTCCCGGGCCAATTCCAGGGCGATGGCCTTGCCGATTCCTCGGCTGCCGCCACCCACAAATGCGCGCTTGTCCTTGAGTCCTAGGTCCATGTTTCAGTCTCCTCTCTGGCCGCTGATTGTCGCCCACGATCGGGTTCCGATGGGCTCACATGCTTGGCGCATTCTACACAACGCCAGTTTCAGCGGCAATCGTGCTGGGGCCGGCCATCCCGCCTGGCCGGGCCTTGATCAGGGCCAGCACCGATAGCACGGGCAGGGCCATCATTACCAGCATGCCAGCGGTGTAGCTGCCGGTCAGGTCGCGGATATAGCCGGACACCCAACCGCCGAGCGCCATGCCGACGACCGCGAACTGGTCGACGATCTTCACCCCGGGCACGATCAGCGACAGTCGCATGACGATCGCACCGACGATGCCGTAGAAGAGCACGCGGTACTGCGCTTCGGGCGGGACCCGGAAGTAGGTGAAGATGAGCGCGATGACGAAGATGTTGTCGAGCGAAAGCGCCTGTTCCACCAGATAGCCGGTGAGGAACTCCGCGCCGCGGGTCGGCCCCGCGAAATAGAAGACGCCGGCGGCAAAGAGCATCGCCAGCGAAACGTAGCCGCCTACAGTGACCAGCGCCTCCCGTTTCGAGATGACGTGGTCCTTCCGGTGGAGGACGAACAGATCGAAAAAAAGGATCGCGGCGACGAACGCCAGGAAACCGGGCCAAAGCCACTCATGATGGATCATTGAAAAGGATGCAGGTTGCGCCGCGTCAGCGCGCTGTCGATCGGTCCGACATCACAGGCGACGCCTCGCCTGTCAGAGGGGCCCGGCCCGGGTGACGCGTCCTATGTGCGCCCGAACCCGCTGGTTTGCAAGGCCGGACCGGACTTGCCCGATCGGAGTCCGGGCCGGGACAGGCTCAGATCGCCGACCTGACCCGTTCCAGCGCCACCTTCAGGCGGGCCAGCATGGCCTTGAACTCGTCCAGCTTCTCGCGTTCGGCCGCGACGATTTCTTCCGGTGCGTTGGCGACGAACTTCTCGTTGGAAAGCTTTTTCTCGATACGGGAGATCTCGCCCTCGGTCTTGGCGATTTCCTTGCCGATGCGGGCTTCCTCCGCGGTGAGATCGATCAGGCCGCCGAGCGGCAGGCAGAAGGTCGCCTCGCCGACGACGATCTGCGCTGAGCCTTTCGGTGCCTCGACGTCGGAGTCGGTGATATCGCCGATACGCGCCAACCGGCGGATCGCGGGACCATGCCGGCTGATGCGTTCCCGGGTCTCCGAAGATGCGCCGACAACGACCAACGGCGCGATCGCCGCCGGCGGCACGTTCATCTCGGAGCGGACCGAGCGGATTCCCGATACGAGTTCGACGAGCCAGTTGATCTCGGCCGCTGCGTCGGCGTCCTCGAAATCGGGAGCCGGCCAGGACGTCAGCGCCAGCACATCCTCCCGCTGCGAGCCTTCCGGTGCCGTCAGCGCCCAGAGTTCCTCCGTCATGAATGGCATCATCGGGTGGAGGAGCTTGTAGATCTCGTCGAGCACATGGGCGACGCAGGCGCGGGCCTCGGCCTTGGCTGCTTCGTCTTCACCGGCGAAGACAGGCTTCAGGAGTTCGAGATACCAGTCGCAGAAGAGGTTCCACACGAAGCGATAGGCCGCACCCGCCGCATCGTTGAAGCGGAAAGCTTCGATGCTCCCGGTCACCTCGCGGATGGCGCGGGTCAGTTCGGTCAGTATCCAGCGATTGACCGTCAACTTTGCATCGTGCGGGCGGAACGACGGATCGAGCCCGGCCCCGTTCATCCCGGCGAAGCGCGTCGCGTTCCACAGCTTGGTGCCGAAATTGCGGTAGCCGGCGACGCGCGCGGGATCGAGCTTCACGTCCCTGCCCTGCGCCGCCATGATGGCAAGCGTGAAGCGCAGGGCGTCGGCGCCGTATTCGTCGATCAGTTCCAGTGGATCGATGACGTTGCCCTTGGACTTCGACATCTTGGCGCCGTCCTTGTCGCGCACCAGCGCGTGGACATAGACGGTGTGGAAGGGTTCCTGCTCGGTGAAGTGCAGACCCATCATCATCATCCGGGCGACCCAGAAGAAGATGATGTCGAAGCCGGTCACCAGAACCGAGGTCGGATAGTAGGTCTTCAGTTCCTCGGTCTCGTCGGGCCATCCGAGCGTCGAGAACGGCCACAGGGCGGAGGAGAACCAGGTGTCGAGCACGTCCTCGTCGCGCATCAGGATCTCGCCCGGCGCGAAGTTCTCGAGCTTGTCCTCGACCCAGGCCTTCCAGGGCGTGTCGACGGCGAGATAGTATTCGACCGCCTCGTCTAGCGCTTCCTTCTCGGTCCTGGCGACGAAGATGTGGCCGTCCGGGCCGTACCAGGCCGGGATCTGGTGGCCCCACCAGAGCTGGCGCGAAATGCACCAGGGCTGGATGTTCTCCATCCAGTCGAAATAGGTCTTCTCCCAATTCTTGGGCACAAAATTCGTGCGCCCCTCGCGCACCGAGGCGATCGCCGGCTTGGCCAGCGTCTCGGCGTCGGCGAACCACTGGTCGGTGAGCATCGGCTCGATGACGACGCCGGATCGGTCGCCGAAGGGCTGCATGATCTTCCTGTTCTCGACGAGCGGAACCGCGTTGCCGTCGGCGTCCGTGACGCTGACCGCGAGGCCTTCCGTGGTGATGGCCTCCACGATCAGCCTGCGCGCTTCGTAGCGGTCGAGACCCCGGTAGGCATCGGGGACCAGATTGAGCGCGTCGACATCGGATTCGGACGGCAAATCTCCGCTGCGTGCGATCTCCAGCGCCGCGGCCGCGCACACCGCATAGGGCTCGCCGTCGTCGCGCATCGCCGCCTTGGTGTCCATCAGGCGATAGAGCGGGATGCCGTTGCGGCGGGCGACCTGATAGTCGTTGAAATCGTGCGCGCCGGTGATCTTGACCGCGCCCGAGCCGAAGGCAGGATCCGGGTACTCGTCGGTGATGATGGGGATCAGCCGCCGGTGTTCCTTCGGCCCGACGGGGATCTCGCAGAGCTTTCCGACAATCGGCGCATAGCGCTCGTCCGACGGATGAACCGCCACCGCCCCATCGCCCAGCATGGTCTCGGGCCGGGTCGTCGCAATCGAGATGTAGTCGCGTTCCTCCTCGATGGTGACGTTTCCGTCCGCGTCCTTCTCCACGTAGCGATAGGTCTCGCCGCCGGCCAGCGGATACTTGAAGTGCCACATGTGGCCGTCGGCTTCGCGGTTCTCCACCTCCAGATCGGAGATCGCGGTCTCGAATTCCGGATCCCAATTGACCAGCCGCTTGCCGCGGAAGATCAGGCCCTGCCTGTAGAGGTTGACGAACACTTCTATGACGGCGCGGGAGAGGCCCTCGTCCATGGTGAAGCGCTCGCGCGACCAGTCGCACGACGCACCGAGCCGCTTCAGCTGGTTGACGATCGTGCCGCCGGATTCGGCCTTCCACTGCCAGACGCGATCGACGAAATCCTCGCGCGTGAGGTCGCGGCGGTGGATCTGCTGTTCCATCAGCCGGCGCTCGACGACCATCTGGGTGGCGATCCCCGCGTGGTCCATTCCTGGCTGCCACAGGACGTTCTTGCCGCGCATGCGCTCGAAACGGACGAGGATGTCCTGCAGCGTGTTGTTGAGCGCGTGGCCCATATGGAGCGAGCCGGTCACGTTCGGCGGCGGGATCACGATGGTGAAGGCCTCGGCGCCGTGCGCTGCTCCGGCGCCGGCACGGAACGCGTGCTCCTCCTCCCAGCGGCGGGCTATCTTGGGCTCGACGCTCCTGGCGTCGTAGGTCTTGTCCAGCATGTCGGGATGTCCGCGCTCGCGAAATTCAGAGCCCGGTGTAAAGCCGAAGGGTCATGGCAAGTCAACCGCAGCCGATCGAAGCCGGTTGCTGCCCTATGCCGTCGCGGCAAAGGCGGCGGTCAGCTGCCGCGCGCGACGCGCTCGATCTCCTCCCGGACGAGTTTCTCGACGATCGTGGGGAGATTGTTGTCGAGCCATTCCTGCAGCATAGGCCGCATCATCTCCGCCGCCATGTCGTCGAAGCTGCGCTGGCGGCTGGCCATGAAGGCCTGGGACAGTTCGCCGAACGCCGCGGCGACCTGGCGGCCAGTGTGTTCGGATATGATGGACGGCTTGTCGGCGGGCGGTTGGGTGGTGCCTTCCGACGACGAGGCATCCGAATTCGCCGCTGCCGGCACTTGCATCTCATCCTCTTCGGTCATTGTGCCGAGGAGATCGTCGGCCAGATCGATTGCAGGCTCTTCCGCGAGTTCCTCCGGCTCGTCCGGACCGACCTGTTCGGTCGCGCCGACCTCGGGAACCACCGCTGCCTGCGGTCTTGCCGTCTCGAGCGCTTCGCCCATGTCCCGCAGCGTCACGTCCGGGGCCTGCAATTCCGGGACTTCGGCGGTTGACCGGTTCTCCGGCGCCGGAACGTCGAACTCCCTGCGGAAGGCCTCGACGTCGCTCTTGCGCGGCGCGCTGTGTGCCACGAAAGGGGTGGCTTCCGCGTCGGGTTTGCGGACCTGGTCGCTGTCTTCGATGATGCGGCGAATGGAGGCGAGGATTTCCTCCATCGACGGCTCGCGTTGCGCGCCACCGGTTTGTGGCATCTTCAATTCCGCCGCTGGGCTAGCCATCGTCCGCATCTCCATTCCGCTCGGGAATACGACCCCGAATCAATGCGAAAAGCCTAGCGGAGGGAACGCCGCGAGAGAATCCCCGCGGCAGCGGAGATTTGGTTTCGCACAAGATTGGGCCGGGAATTATCCCGCGGCAGAGCCGCGCTCAGCGGCTGTCCGGCGTGCGCAGGCCGAACCACTTGTCCTTGACCGCTTCGTAATGCTCCTCCGGCCGGTACTCGGTGACCTGGAGGCCGAGGCGCTGGGCGCTGAGTTCTCCCACGGCGGAGAGGATGGCGAAGCTCGCCAGAACGTAGTCGTGCTCGGCGCTCACCTGATTGATCTGAGCGGTGATGACGTCCGCCTGCGCGTTCAGCACGTCGAGCGTGGTGCGCTGTCCCACGTTCCGCTCCTCGCTCACGCCCTCGAGCGCAAGCTGGGCGGCCGAAATCAGTTCGCGGTTCGCCGCTACCAGTTCCGCGCCGGCATCGTACTGCGCCCAGGCAGAGGTGACCGCCGCGCGAACCTGGTCGAGCGCGACATCGACCTCGATCCGTGCCTGGCCGAGCGATTCCTTGGACTGCCTGACCAGCGCGGAAGCGCGTCCGCCCTGATAGATCGGAATGGACAGGCTGATGCCGATACTGCCGACGGTCGAACCGCCGTTCGTGCCGATGTCGGGCGTGCGATCGCTGAAGCTCCTCGACACGCCCGCGCTGGCGCTGACGCCCGGAAGCATCGCTCCCTCGGCCGAGTTCACCGAGAAGCCAGCCGAATCCACGAGGTGGCGGGTGGCGAGGATGGCGGGATGCTGGGCGATTGCCTGCGAGACCGCGGCTCCCAGATCGTTCGGCAGCAGCTTCGCCAGCGGCCTCACCGGCTGAAGATTGTTCGGTTCGTCGCCGACGATCTGCCGGTAAATTGCAGCGCTGGAGGCAGCCTGTGCGCGCGCTGCCGTGCGTTGCGCGACCGCCGAGGAACGGCTGGCTTCGGCCTGCGCCACGTCGGTTCTCGTGCCCTCGCCGACCTCGAAGCGCGACCGCGCGGCCCGGACCTGCTCTTCGAGGAATTCGAGGTTGCGCTCGCGCAGCACCGCGATCTGCCGGTCGCGGATCACGTCCAGATAGGCCGCGGCGGCGTTGTAGAGGATGTTCTGCTCGGTGTTTCGCAGCGACTCGCGCGACGCAAAGACGCGCGACTTGGCCGATAGGACGTTGTTCTTCGTCTGAAAGCCGTCGAAGAGGGTCTGGTTGATCTGAACCCCGAAGGAGCCCGTCCTCAGGTCGGTTCCGGAACTGTTCTGGTAGTTCAGCGAGCCGGTCGCGGCGATCGTGGGACGGTAGCCGGACTTGGCGATCGGCACGTTCTCATCGGTCACGCGAACGCCGGCCCGGGCCGAATTCAATTCAGAATTGTTCTGGTAGGCTCGGGTCAAGGCCCCGAAGATGGTCTCGGCACTGGCGGTGCCCGGGAAGGCCAAGGCGACCGAGACCAACAACGCTGCACACAGCTTTTTGCTCATCGACGCCACGACTATTCCTCTCGACACCACCGGAACCGCCGCCTCCGCCAACTCGCGGAATCAGCGACCCGGTGCACCTAACACGTCAGCCCGGCCCTCGCCCATGCGAAACGCCAAGCGGCGCCGCGAATGTCTTTCCGTGTTGCAACATGACGCCACTCGCCACGACGCGCAAGCTTTCAGAACTCGAACGCGGGCTCACTCTGGAAACCCGGCAGAGGCTTGATCGCGGCGTTGAAGCCGCGGCGCCCGGAAACGACACCGGAATGCCGGACATAAAGCCGCGCGACTCCCGCGTTTCCATACCCTTCCACGGCGACAAGCCGTCCCCCGTCCTTCAACTGGGCCAGGAGATTTTCCGGCACCTTGTCCACAGCTCCTTCGATGACGATCACGTCGTAGGGCGCTTCGGAAGGATAACCGTCCGCCAGCGGCCCCTGCACGACGGCGACGTTGTCGTAGCCGAGCTCGGACAGGGTCGAGGTGGCGTCATCCGCAAGTGTCGGATCGCATTCCAATGCGATCACGGAGCCGGCGACGAGCGAGAGGATGGCGGCCGGATATCCCGTGCCCGTGCCGACATCCAGCACCACGTCGTCCTCGTCGATGTCGGCAAGTTGCAGCATCTTGGCGAAGGGAGACGCTTCCATGAGAAAGCGGCGATCGGGAGAACCGGGTGGCGTGATCTCGATGTCCTCGTCCAGCGTGTCCTGCAA
>CATMOC010000185.1 GCA_950071955.1 uncultured Mesorhizobium sp.
TTTCCCTACACGACGCTCTTCCGATCTCTGATCCTCCAGAACGCCGGCAATTTCGACGGCGTCTGGGCCTCCTTCGACGGGCAGGCGCTCATCATCGACGATCTCCTGAAGGAGAGTGGCCTGAACAAGGGAGACGTGTCGCTGGTTTCTATCGACGGCGGGCAGGAAGTTTATCGCCGCATCAAGGATCCGGAATCCATGATGACCGCGACGGTCGCAATCCCGTTCGAGGACATGGCCAGCAAGGCCGTCAACATGATGAACCAGATCGCGGTCGAGGGAAAATCCAAGGAGGAACTGGTGCCCGGCCCGTACCTGTTCATCCCGGCAACGCTGGTGGACAAGTCCAACGTCGACGAATTCCTCCAGTAGGGAAAAGCCTGCACCGCCACCGCCAGGGACGCTAGAACGCAATGCCGGTCAAGATATCGACGCGTGACATCTACAAGAACTACGGCGCCGTCGAAGCCTTGCGCGGCGTCAGCGTCGAAGTTCACGAAGGCGAGATCCACGCGATCTGCGGCGACAACGGTGCAGGCAAATCCACGCTGATCAAGATCCTGGCCGGGGTGGAACAACCCGACCAGGGGAGCTTGCTGGTCGACGGGACCGAGCGCCATTTCGACACGCCCAATGCATCGCTGCGGGCAGGCCTGGCCACGATTCATCAGGATCTGGCGGTGGCGCCGGACATGTCGATCTATCAGAACATCTTCATGGGCGCGGAACTGACGCGCAGGGTCCTGGGGCTGCGGCTGCTCGACAAGCGCCGGATGCGGAGCGACGCGATGGGCTACATGTCGCAGCTCAACGATACGATCACCGACATGAACGCCAAGGTCAACGCGCTGTCGGGCGGCCAGCGTCAGGCCGTCGCGATCTGCCGCGCATTGCGATGGAATGCCAACGTCGTGATCCTCGACGAGCCGACGGCCGCGCTGGGGGTGCGCGAAACCGAACAGGTGTTGGAACTCGTCCGGTCGCTGAAAAAGAACGGCAAGACCGTGATCCTGATCAGCCACGCCATGAACGACGTGGCCGCCGTCGCGGACCGGGTGACGATACTGCGCACGGGCAAGGGCCAGATCACGCTCGAAGGCGGCTCGCTCACCGCCGACAATCTTTCGCACTACATTTTGAGCGGTGAGGTAAACCGGGTCCACTAGTGCCAACGAAGCATGACGGGACCCTCCATGCAGCATACCCTCGCGTTCGACCTCGGCGGCAGCAGCCTGAGATTGGCGATCGTCGCAGCCGACGGCCGCTTCGTGGCCTTCGTGCGAAAGCCGCTATCCATCCAGAGCGCGGATGGGGTGGTCTTCGACGTCGATCCCATGGTTTGGTGGCGCGCGTTCGTCGACGGCTGCAAGGAGCTGGCCGCTGTCGGCCATGATCTGGCGGCGGTGACGGCCATCGCAGGCTGCGGCTTCACCCGCACACAGGTGTTCCTCGACGGGTCCGGCCGAGCGGTGCGTTCCGCCATTCCCTTCCAGGATTCCAGATCGGCCAGCCTGCTGAAGGACATGCGCGCCAACGCCCCGGAAGAGGTACGCCAGGTGATCGAAAGGCTCGGCCCGTACGAGCCGCTATCGCGCATTCTTTGGCTCAAGCAGAATGAGCCCGACAATTGGGCCGAGTTGCGCAAGGTGGTGGAGCCGAAAGACTTCCTGAACCTGATGCTGACCGGTGTCGCCGTGTCGGACACGATTTCGCAGGCCCCGATGGTCCGCGCGTTGGGCGATAGCCGGGACGACGTCCTGAATGCCCTGGGAATAAATCGCCACATCCTGCCGGACACGTACTCCCCGTTCGCGCCAGTCGGCCAGGTGCGCAAGGGGCTACCGGAACCGCTTTCCCGACTGGCGGGGGTGCCGGTCCATTGCGGATCGATCGACACGTGGAGCTGCGTGCTGGGCTCCGGCGCCCTCGTGCCGGGCCTCGCCTACAGCATTTCCGGCACCAGCGACGTGTCCGGCGTGATCTCCGACGCGGCCCATGCAGCCCAGGGTCTGCTGACGGTCGAATGGGGCGCCGGCATCTGGCAGCTAGGCGGACCGAGCCAGGGCGCCGCGACGCGCCTGCAATGGGCATTGGACCGGTTCTGTCCCGAGGCCCCGACGGCGCAGAAGCTGGAAGCCGCCGTCACGGCCGCCGGAGAGACCCCGCTGTTCCTCCCCTACCTCGATGGGGAACGCACGCCGTGGTGGGACCCGAACCTGCGCGGCGCCTTCCTGGGATTGAGCACGTCGCATCACGGAGAGGACTTCGTGCGTGCGGTGGCCGAAGGCATGAACTATCTGTCTCGCGAGATCCTGTCGCGCGCGGAACAGGCGAACGGCGTTCGCGTCGAGCACGTGAGTTTCTCTGGAGGGCTGGCCACGAGTCCCGCAGTCTGCCAGCTGAAGGCCGATGTGCTCGATCGCCCGGTCTTCGTGCCGGGAAATTCGGAAACCGGTCTCATGGGAGCCGCACTCATACCGGCATCGGGAGACCCTATGGTGTCGCGGACGCAGCCGGTCAAAGGGACTTTCTACCGGCCGGATCCCACTCGCCGCCGGTATCACGACGACCGCTTCGCGATCTTCCAGAGCGCGTCGGCGATCAATGCCGAAATCTCCCACCAGTTGGCGGGGCTGGCGAGACGCTGAATAGGCGCGGAATGGGCGACTGACGGGTAGAGGTTCGCGCGCCGCCTACGCGTCGACCTTCGCGTTCACGTGCGCTCCCGGAGGGATCGTCGGCGGCGCGTTGTTGAGCTTCTCGATGGCGAAGCCGGCGGCCGACTTGTAGCCGGCCATGAAGGCGGCGCGTTCGTCGGCCGGAATGACGGCGTCGATATCGTCGAATTCGCCGCCGCAGCGCTCGTCGACCATGTTGAGGAGGCCGAAGGGGCCGGCGCCGCGGTTGCGCAGGACCACCTGCGAGACCGGTCCGCAATGGCGTTCGTCATAGGCCCGCAACGCATTGGCTGTAAGGCCTTGTTCCACGAATGCCGCGCCCAGGAGCCGCGCGTCCATGATGGCCTGGCTCGCGCCGTTGGAGCCGGTCGGATACATGGGGTGGGCGGCATCGCCCATCAGGATGACCCGGCCGTCGCGCCAAGTCGGGACCGGGTCGCGGTCGATCATCGGGTTCTCGTAGGCCATTTCGGCGCCGCGCAGCAGCGCCGGTACGTCCAGCCAGTCGTAGGTCCACCCCTCGAAATGGTGGACGAAATCTTCGATCCCGACCGGTTTGAACCAGCCGGTTTCCTTCCACCCGTCGGAATTGTCGACCGTCACCTCGGCGATCCAGTTGATGGTGGCGAGGCCCGTTCGCGGGTCCGGCGGGGAGATCGGATAGAAGACCAGGCGATGGCGATGCGTGCCGAGGCCGACGAAGGAGGCGCCCGAGCGGATCGGCACGCCGGGGCTCGTGCCGCGCCACATTACCGCGCCGCCCCAGTGGATGGGGGGCTGGTCCGGATGCATCTGCGCCCGCACGGCCGAATGCAGGCCGTCCGCACCGATCAGCAGCGCACCCGTTACCTCCTCGATGCCTCCGTCGGACGTTTCGACGGTGGCGGTCACGCTGCCGCCGGCATCGTTGCGGTAGCCGGTCACCCGGCGGCCGAGACGCACGGCATCGCGGCCCAGACGTTCGATCACCTTGTCAAACAACAGCATCTGGAGAAGGCCGCGATGCACGGCGTATTGCGGCCAGTCGTAGCCCGCCAGCAGGCCGCGCGGTTCGGAATAGATGTCGTTGCCGTTCAGGCCGACGAGCGCCCATTCCCGCGCCGGCAGGCCGATCCGGTCGAGATCGCGCTCGTCTATGCCGAGATCGTGGAACTCGCGCACGGCGTTCGGCTGGAGATTTATACCGACGCCAAGCGGGCGAAGCTCCCTGACCGATTCGAACACGACGCATGGTACGCCGATCTGATGCAGCGTCAGCGCCATGGCGAGACCACCGATGCCGCCTCCGGCGATCAGGACGGGTCGTACGGACATGCTTTTTATCTTCCTCCCACGGCAGGGGTTCTTAGCAGACGGAGCCGATTTCTCAATGCCGGGGGTAGGGGAGAAACGACGCATCGGAATAGCGCCACCGGAGCACGTTGCCAGAAGCGACGCGCGGCGCCGCCCGCTCCGGCGGTGCGCGGCGTCCCGCATCCGAAGAACGCCGGTCGCTCAGCGGAAGCCGGTCACCCGGATGACTTCCGCGGGCGAGGTCAGTCCGGCGTGCGCCTTGGCGGCGGCGTCCTGCGACATCGTGGTCATCCCGGCCGCGATCGCCGCAGCCTCGATCTCCAGATTGTCGGCCCCGCTGGAGGCGAGGCGGCTGATCTCGTCCGAAAGCGTCAGCACCTCGAACACGGCGATCCGACCCCTGTAACCCGCGCCGGCGCAACGCGAGCAGCCGACCGCGAGATGAACGCGGTCGCCGGCCCTGAATCCGACGGCCTCGTACCGGGGTTCGGCGACCAGTTCCTCCTCCGTCATGGTCGCCTCCTGCTTGCAGTGATCGCAGAGCTTGCGCACCAGGCGCTGCGAAAGCACGCCGCGCATGGCGCCGACCAGGAGATAGGTTTCCACGCCGAGATCGCGAAGGCGCGTGAATGCTGCCGTGGCCGTGTTCGCATGCACCGTCGTCAGCACGAGGTGGCCGGTCAGCGCGGCCTGCACCGCGACCCGCGCGGTGTCTCGGTCGCGGATTTCGCCGACGAGGATCACGTCGGGGTCCTGGCGTACGAACGAACGGATCGCGGCCTCGAAGGTCACTCCGATGGCCGGCTGGATCTGGGCCTGAACGACGCCGGGGATCTGGTATTCGACCGGGTCCTCGATGGTAACGATCTTGCGTCCGGGATCGTTGAGCTTCGACAGGGCCGCAGCGAGCGTGGTCGTCTTGCCGCTGCCGGTCGGACCCGCAACCGCGATCATGCCGTGCGTGTGGTCGAGCAGCCGCTCCAGGGACCGGCGGTCCCGCGCGCCGAGGCCGACGCTGCCGAGATCAAGGAGCGCGCTCTCGCGCTGCAGGATGCGCAGGGCGACGGTCTCGCCATGGATGGAGGCCAGCGTGGCGACGCGAAACTCGATGTCGCGTTCGCCGACCCTGATGCGCATGCCGCCGTCCTGCGGCTTGCGCCGCTCGGCGATGTCCATCCCGGCCAGGACTTTGATGCGGGAAACCATCGCTTCGGCCATCTCCGGGGGCGGCGAGGGCATGATGCGCAGCACGCCGTCGATGCGGAAGCGCAGAACGAGGCGGCCTCGCATCGGCTCGAGATGAATGTCGGTGGCACGCAGATCGAGCGCGCGCCTGAACATGTCGTCGACCGCCACGACCACCGGCGCACCGCTCGCCAGATCCCGAAGGCCGGCAATCGCGTCGTCGGAGGGCGTCATGTCGGTGGAGACGGACACGCCGCTCTCGCTGCCGGTGAGCCGCAGCAGCCCCGATTCCAGGTCCGGCGCCGACATCACCCACAGTTCGGCAGACTCTCCGAATGCGGCCCGCAGCGCATCGATGGGTTCGCTGTCGCCGGGGAAGAAGACGCCGATCCGAAGCCGTCCATCGGTCGTCCGGTGCGGAAGCAGCCAGTTGTCGATCAGGAACCGGTGCGAAAGATGCTGTGCAATCGGCTCGATATGTGCGAGTTCCTCGCGTTCGGCTAGGGGGAGCCCGTAATATGTCGCAAGAAACGCAGCCAGCGCGTCGGGATCGACGAGCTGGCCTTCGACAAGCCTGTAGATGTCCGCAGTGCCGGGCTCAACCAGATCGCCGAACAGGTTTTGCAGTTCCGCGCGGCCGATCAATCCCGACCCGGCCAATGCTTCAAGCAAGCGCTCGGACCCGATGCCCGGATGATGAATGTTCATGTGAAGCTTGGTCCAGCCGTCGGCCGAATGATGACTTGGAGCATGTCTTTACTTTCGGTTCCGGTGGCGCTTTGGCAACTTTGTTCAGCTTACGGCCAAGTGTCGAAGAGAAAACAGGCCTTGCCAGTTGTCAAGGCGAAGCTGGGTCGGTACGGTTTGAACCAGCGCCGTCGCTTAAATGTTGGGGGTAGGTCGGTGAGTTTTACCAGGTCCGGACGGCGGAATCCGGCCACAGCGCGCTTCTTATGCTGGGGATTGGCCGTCCTCCTTGCGTTTTCCACATCCGGGTGCACGACCGGACCGTTTCTGCAGGACGCCGCCGACGACGTCTCCGGCCGCCCCGATCCCCTGAGCGGCGTCACACAGGCAGATCTTGGCGCGAGGGCCGCCAAAGGCGGTGGCTTCCTGTCAGGCTTCAGGCGGGCCAGGAACGACAATCGTCAGGGAGCGATCTACTACGGTACCGACGCGAGGCTGACCAGCAGCGAACGCAAGTCGGTTGAGCGGCTGGGCGACGAAGAGTTCGACGTCAGTCTCGAGAACGCCGAAGTCGCGGTGGCTGCGCGCACCGTGCTCGGGGACATGCTCGGGATCACCTATTCGCTCGACGAAAGGGCGACCGGAACCGTCTCGATCGTCACCTCCCGCCCGCTTCCGGCCGGCGAGATCCTGACCGCCTTCGAATCCGCCTTGCGCAGCAACGGGATCGCAATGGTGCGCGAGGGAGACAGGCTGCGGCTGATGCCGGCATCCGACGCCATCGGGATCGCGGAACTCAGCCGGGGCGTGAACGTCCAGCCCGGCTACGGCGTAACGGCTTATCCCCTGCGTCACGTTTCGGCGAGTACGATCATGCCGCTGCTCGAGAATTTCGTGGCGCGTCAAGGGATGGTTCGCGTCGACCCGAACGGCAACGCGCTGCTGTTCCAGGGAACCGCTGCCGAACGGCGAGCGGCCATCGATGCCGCGATTTCATTCGACCAGGACTGGCTGGCGGACGAGTCGGTCGGTATCTTCCCGATCCAGAACGGGACGGCAAAGAGCATGATCCCGGAACTCAACCGCGTGCTCGACCTCGGCGAGGGCGGGCGCGGCAGCAACACGATCCGCGTCCAGCCCATCGAGCGGAACAATTCGCTGCTGGTCGTGGCGCGGTCGCGGCAGATGCTGCAGCGCGCGGCCACGTGGATCGAGCGGCTCGACAAGCTCGAGGCCTCGGCCTCATACCTGCAAGTCTATCGCGTCCAGCATCTCGAAGCGACGCGGCTGGCCTCGATGGTCAACCAGATATTCAATGGCGCGTCTGCCGTCACGGAGGATCCGGCGGCGCAGTTCCCGCCGGAT
>CATMOC010000186.1 GCA_950071955.1 uncultured Mesorhizobium sp.
AATCGCGGCTCGCTTCGGATAGACACGTTTCTCGCCGTCCGGGTCCTTCGGATCACTGGATCCCGAGCGGCGGACCGGTGAAGGTGAGCTGGAACCGCGCGGCGCTTTCCATCACCGCCGGCATGTCTTCCGGGATGCGGAAGCGGCCCAGCGCCATCTCGCGGAAGAATCCTTCGAACCCGCCCGGCGTCAGGATGACGATGCTGCGGGACGGAGCGCCGCCAACGACCCGGAACGTATGCTCCCTGCCGCGCGGCACGAACACGGCCTGCCCTGGTCCGCGCGTGAAGGTCTCGCCGTCGAGCCAGAATTCGACGTCTCCCGTGAGGAGGACGAAGGTCTCGTCGGCATCGTGATGGACGTGCCGCGGCGGCCCGGAATTCGGCGGCGACACGGTTTCGAGCACCGACATCTGTCCGCCGGTCCGATCCGGACCCAGCAACGTCTTGTAGTACACGCCCTGCCATTCGACGGCACCGGCGCCCAGTATCGAGGGGGTCATCGTCTCTCTCCTGTGCATGAGGTTGAAGAAACGAAAGCGCTTTCGTGGGGAGGGGAGATACCGTAGTTTCGCGCCTGCGATAAATCGATTGATCGTATCGAAGGTATCCGTCCAGTGAATATGGCGGCGTTTGATCTCAATCTGCTGCGCGTCCTGGACGCACTCCTGCGCGAGGGCTCCACCGTCAAGGCGGGTGCCCGCGTGGGCCTCTCGCAGCCGGCCGTCTCGGCGGCATTGAACCGGTTGCGCCATGCGCTGGGGGACGATCTCTTCCTGCGCCGCGGGCAAGGGCTCGAGCCGACCGACTACGCGAAATCGCTGGCGATCCCCCTGCGGCGCATCCTGGACGAGCTGGAGGCGCTGCTCGGCGGACCGGCCGAATTCGTCCCCGCGCAGAGCAATGCCAGCTTCAAGCTGTCGGGCAGCGACTTCTTCGCCGAGATGCTGATGCCGGCGTTGGCCGAGCGGATTTCGACGCGGGCGCCGGGAATGCGGGTACAACTCGTCGATCTGGTGCCCAACGACTATGTCGAGACACTGGAAAAGTACGAGGTGGACATCGCGCTCATTCCCCGTACCGAGTTTCCCGACCGGGTCGCCCACCGGCCGGTGTTCTGGTCCACCTTCTCGGTGATCGCGAGAAGCGGGCATCCGCGCCTTGCGCGCGCCGGGATTGCGCCGGGCGACGTGGTTCCGGTCGACCTCTTCTGCGATCTCGGCCACGTGCTGTTTTCCCCCGAGGGCAAGCTGAAGGCCATGGGAGACGCAGCCCTTGCGCGGGTCGGACGCGAAAGGCGGGTGGTCATGACCCTGCCGGTCTTCTCCGGCGTCTATCGGGCTGTCGGCGGATCGGACCTGATCGCGCTGATTCCCACACAACTCGCGACGCATGTGGCCAAGCGCGCCGGCCTCGACGTCTACAAGCCCCCGATGCCCATCGACCCCGCGCTGATCACCATGGTCTGGCACCGGCGATCCAGCGCCACGCCGGCACATCGCTGGCTGCGGGACCTGATCGCGGAAATCCTTGCGCCGCTGAACGAGGACGGGATGGCGTTGCCGAACTGATCGACGCGTTTCCGGACGGATCAGGGTGCCTTCACAGACGCGGCCGACCGAGCCGATATCATCTTGTGCAGGTGGACCATCATGGCGGCGGCGAAGAGCGGCGTGAGCAGATTGAGCAGCGGCACGGCAAGGAAGGCCGCGATCACGAGGCCGGCCAGAAACACCGTGCCGGCGTGGTGGCGCCGCAGCGCCTTGGCGTCGGCCTCGGATCGGAAGCGCATGGCCGCGAACTCGAAGAACTCGCGGCCGAGCAGGTAGCCGTTGACCACGAAGAAGGCGACGAGGTTCACCCCCGGCACCAGAAGGAGGAGCAGCGCGAAGAGGTTGCCGAGGATGACGACGGCGAAGAACTTGACCGCCAGCCACGCCGCCTGGACCGGCGGCACGGCGCGGCCCGGCGTCTCGGCGGGATAGTCCACCCGCTCGACGACCTCGGCCACGTCGTCGAGGAAGAGGCCGGCGATCAGCGCCGAAACCGGCGCGATCAGAAGCCCCAGGCCCAGCGCGAGCACGATGCCGGCGACGATCGCGGCGAAGAGGCCGAGCCAGCCGGTCCAGTCCGGCAGGTCGGGGACGAACTGGTCGAGCCAGGGCAAGGCGAGATACTCGAACCCCTGGGCCAGGCCGAACCACAGCGCGACCAGCACCAGGAAGGTCAGCCCGAGCGACTTGAACAGCACGGACCGGAATTCCGGCGAGAAGAGGTGGCCAGCCGCGCGGCCTGCTGCTTCGAAGATCATTGCGTTCCTCAGCCTTGGGTCCGGACATAGGCGCGCTCCGCCGGGCCAGCAAGGCTCCAGGGACGCATCGCGGCGCTGCTCGCTGAGAAAACGCCGGTCGGCGCGGGGATTGCAATGGCAGCCGGATGGTCTAAACGGTTTCGAACCCTTCCTTCCACCTTTCCAGGCGAAAACAGACCGTGGCATCCAATCCGGAATTCGACGTCCTCTGCATCGGCAACGCCATCGTCGACATCATCGCGCGCTGCGACGAGGCCTTTCTCGTCGACAACGCCATCATCAAGGGCGCGATGAACCTGATCGACGCCGAGCGCGCCGAACTGCTCTATTCGAGGATGGGGCCGGCGATCGAGGCTTCGGGCGGCAGCGCGGGCAACACGGCGGCCGGCATCGCCAGCCTCGGCGGCAGGGCGGCCTATTTCGGCAAGGTCAGCGACGACCAGCTCGGCGAACTCTACGCGCACGACATCCGCGCGCAGGGCGTGGCCTTCGACACGAAGCCGCTGAAGGGCTTTCCGCCCACGGCGCGCTCGATGATCTTCGTCACCGACGACGGCGAGCGCTCGATGAACACCTATCTCGGCGCCTGCGTGGAGCTTGGCCCCGAGGACGTCGAGGAGGAGAAGGCGAAGGGCGCCAAGGTGACCTATTTCGAGGGTTATCTGTGGGACCCGCCGCGGGCGAAGGAAGCGATCCGCCGCACCGCCGACCTGGCACACGCGGCCGGCCGCGAGGTGTCGATGACGCTGTCCGACCCCTTCTGCGTCGACCGCTATCGCGAAGAATTCCTCGACCTGATGCGCTCGGGCACGGTCGACATCGTCTTCGCCAACGAGAGCGAGCTGAAGTCGCTGTACCAGACGGCCTCCTTCGACGCCGCGCTCGACGCCATCCGCAAGGACTGCAAGCTCGCCGCCGTGACGCGCTCCGAGCACGGCTCGGTGGTGGTGCGCGGCGACGAGACGGTTACGGTGGAGGCGATCGAGATTTCGGAGCTGGTCGACACGACAGGCGCCGGCGATCTCTACGCGGCGGGATTCCTGTTCGGCTACACCACGGGGAGGAGCCTGGCGGACTGCGGCAAGCTCGGGTCGCTGGCGGCCGGCATCGTCATCCAGCAGGTCGGGCCGCGGCCGCAGAAAAGCTTGCGCGAGATCGCGGGGCAGCGGGGGCTACTGTAGGAGGGCGGCGTGGTTGGGTAGCGATTGAAATACGTAAGGCGGCATCAAGGGATCATAGACCTTATTTTGCTAGCACAGCGCTGTCGGAGCACCCTGACGCTGACCGCAAATACGATGTTTGCGAGCTTTTAGATCTTCTAATGGACTATCAGATGGTCCAGTCTATAGGCCAGATTTTTATCGACCGCAGACTGCTCGATACACCTCATCGAACTTGATCAGGTGCCCTTCAATCCTACTTTTTCTGAGCAAGATAATGAAGATCAGTAGCATTCTGGAAAAGATTGACGAACGTCAACTTTTCGTCCCGGCTTTTCAGCGCGAATATGTCTGGAAAAAGAAGGACGCCAAGCTGCTCATCGACTCGATGATCAAGGGCTATCCTACCGGCACTATATTGACTTGGGACACCAACCAGCCCCCCGAGCTGAAGGGCGATCACGTCTATGATCCTCTTCAGGGAGCAATCAAGATCCTGCTCGATGGCCAGCAGCGTGTAACTACACTCTACATGCTGATCCGGGGCGAGCTCCCGCCATATTACACGCTCGAAGAAATCACCGAAGATACCCGCGGACTTCACATAAATGTCGAGACTCGGGAAATTGAATACCATCAGAAGCGCATGGAGACAGATCCTCGCTGGTTGAATGTCACCGACATCTTCAGCCGGGAAAAGCGGTCGCGAGATGTTGTTCGAGACCTTGAAGCCGCCGGACGCGAGGTTTCGCGCGAGGATGAAAACAAGATCGATGATACCTTTTCGGCTATTCAGAGCATTCTCGACCGAGACTTCCCCGAGCAAAACATTCCGATCAAAGCCTCTTTGCGTGAAGCCATCGATATCTTCTACATCGTCAATGCCGGCGGTGTAGCGCTGACCGATGCCGAGCTCGCGCTCGCTCAGATCTCCGGCTACTGGCCGCAGGCCCGCGAAGCTTTCAAGAAGAAGCTCGACACGCTGAAGAACGACGGGTTTGTCTTCAAGCTCGATTTCATCGTCTATGCCCTTCTGGCCATTCTGCATCAGAGCGGATCGGATATGCGTAAGCTGCATTCCGAGGAGAACAACGACGCTATCCGCAAGGTATGGAAGGAACTCGACGGCAAGGTTCTGGACTATGTGGCAAATCTGCTGCGCGGCCACGCCTTCGTTGACCACACGCTGGAGATCAATTCGATCTATGCGGTCATCCCGATCGTTGCCTATTGCCACCGCATGAACTGCAATCTCAGCCACAACGATATCCAGAAGGTAGTGAAGTGGTTCTACTATTCCCAGGTTCGAAGGCGCTATGTGAGCCAGCTTCCGCAGAAACTCGACCACGACCTTAAGATTGCCGCAAGCTCTCCTACACCATTCGATAGATTGCTGGATGTGATCCGCGAAGATCGTGGTGGCAATATCGCCATCTCTCCCGACGAATTTGTAGGCAGTGCCGTCCAACATCCACTGTTCGGGCTTTTGCGCTGGCACCTGAAAAGCCGCGGTGCGAAGTGCCTCACGACCGGGGTCTCAATCCACCAGCCGATGGGCGAGAAATACAAGCTGGAGTACGATCACATCTTCGCCTTCGCCAATCTGAAGGCCGCGGGATATGGGCAGGAAAACAGGCTTCGCTATCAATTGGCGCAGGAATTGACCAACCGCGCCATTCTCACCCAGATTGCCAATCGTACAAAGGGCGCAAAAGAGACTGAAGGCTATCTTTCCGGTGTCGCACAGAACCAGCCGAACGCGCTCGGCCTGCAACTCATCCCGCAAGACCGGGAACTTTGGCAGATCGAAAATTACGAGTTGTTTCTCAAGACCCGCCGTAAACTGCTCGCCGACAGCCTGAACGCATGGCTGGAGGGACTTGCAGAGACCAAAGCGGTTGCCGAGAAAGTCTCGCTTGAGGACATGATCGCCGAAGGGGAGAACGAAGAGGTCGAGTTCAAGCAGACCCTGCGCTGGGACGTCAAGCAGGGCACAGTGAACAAAGAGCTTGAGGGCGTAGTTATGAAGACGATCGCCGCCTTTGCCAATGCTCACGGGGGGACGCTTTTCATGGGCGTTGCCGACAATGGCGAGATCGCAGGCCTAGACAATGACTATAAATCTCTCAACGGCGGCAACCGGGACAAGTTCGAGCTGCATCTAAAGACACTGATCATCAACACGTTTGGAGAGGCTTTCGCCGCAACCAAGGTCAAGCTTTCCTTTCCGGAAATCCAAGAGAAGGAAATCTGCCGGGTCGAAATTCTCCCGGCCAACAGGCCGACCTATATCAAACTGGCGGACAAGGGTGGCGCTGCCCAAGATAGGTTCTATGTCCGAAACGGCAACTCTTCGCGTGAGATGACGGGCGATCAGGTCGTCACCTACATGAAAGATCGTTTCGTCTGACTTGCTGCCCCCTTGATCGGGAATCTACGATCCTCATAGACGCCGAAGTGGTGCGTCTAGCTGCAGCTTGCTAGCCAAGTGAAGGGCATGCCCACAGCGCAGCCGCCCGGGAGTTGCCGGTCGGTTTCCCACCTCACAGCGGTATTTCAACTTGGTGCCAAGGCGCAGACTTCCATTGCCCGGGAACCGTACATCACACCCCTCACAAAACATCCTCCGGCTTTCTCCCCGGCCGGCTCCGATAGGTCGGGATCGTCCAGCCGAAGCGGATGGCGCCGCCGCGGACGGCCAGCGCCGACAGCGCGCCGACGACGGCGGCCAGTGGCATGGGGACGCCGAGGACGGCAAGCGCGGTGAAGGCGGCGGCGCCGGTCAGGGCGGCGGTGACGTAGATTTCGGGGCGCAGCAGCACCGAGGGTTCGGCGGCGAGCAGATCGCGCAGAATGCCGCCGAAGGTCGCGGTCATGACGCCGGTGACGACGGCGACCGTCGCCGAGCCGGTGACCACGAGACCCTTGTAGGCGCCGTAGACGCAGTAGGCGGCGAGCCCCACGGCATCGAGCCACAGGAGCAGTTTGTAGCGCGATTCCAGACGGTGGGCGGTGAAGTAGACGACGACCGCGACGGCGGCGCAGACGAGGATGTAGTCCTGATTGACGGTCCAGAAGACCGGCACGCCGAGCACGGGGTCGCGCAGGGTCCCCCCGCCAATGCCGGTGGCTGCGGCGAGGAAGATGAACCCCAGAATGTCGAGCTGCTTGCGCGAGGCCGCCAGCGCGCCGGTCGCGGCGAAGACGGCGACGCCGGCATAGTCGAAGAAGACGAGCGGGTTCATCGAGGCCTCCCCGCCGAGCAATAGCTCAAGGCGGGGAAAAGCACAAAGATCAGGCCTTGCCGTCCTGCTCGGCCGATGCGGCTTCGCCCGCGGTTTCGGGCGCCTGGGCTGCAGCCTTTGGGCCGCCCTTGGCGACGCCGACCATGGCCGGCCGCAGCACGCGCTCGCCGATGACGTAGCCGGTCTGGACGACCTGCACGACGGTGTTGGCGGGCACGTCGGGATTGGGCACCTCGAACATGGCCTGGTGGAAGTTCGGATCGAACTTCTCGCCCTCTGGCGCGATCTTCTTGACCCCGTGGCGTTCGAGGGCGGAGATCATGCTGCGCTCGGTCATCTCGACGCCTTCGAGCAGCGCGGCGAACCCGGCCTCGCCCTTCTCCTTGGCCTCGGCGGGGACCGCGTCGAGTGCGCGACGCAAATTGTCGGAGACG
>CATMOC010000187.1 GCA_950071955.1 uncultured Mesorhizobium sp.
CGGTCGCCGAGAAGGTCGAGAGCGGCGATTTCCTCTATCTCCAGTTTTCCGGCCACGGCTTCCAGCAGACGGCGGCCGATCCGTCGACCGAGACCGACGGGCTCGACGAGATCTTCCTGCCGAAGGACACCGGGCGCTGGGTCGATCGTAGCAAGGGCATGCCGAACGTGCTCACCGACGACGCCATCGGCGACGCGCTCGACCGCATCCGCGGCAAGGGTGCCTTCGTATGGGTCGTCTTCGATGCCTGCCACTCGGGCACCGCGACGCGCGCGGCGCCGCTCGAAGACGTGCAGGAACGCAAGGTGGATGCCGAGGCGCTCGGCATGCCGCCAGAAGTCCTGACCGAAGGGTCGGCGTCCCGCGACCTTGGCGCGCGCGAGGCGCCCGTGGAGGAGATCGGCTCGACCGGCGCGGAAGCTGCCGGAGAGGGCGGCCTGGTGGCCTTCTTCGCCGCGCAGACTAACGAGACGACGCCGGAAATGCCGCTGCCGCGCGGCGCAGAGAACGCGGTGCGCTACGGCCTCTTCACCCATACGATCTTCTCGAAGCTGGCCGAAAATCCCAACATCACCTACCGGCAGCTCGCCGAAGGCATCCTGCAGCACTACGCCAGCATCAACCGTACCAGCACGACCCCGCTCTTCGAGGGCGACCTCGACGCGCCAGTCTTCGGCACCAGCCTCGACGAATACATTCCGCAATGGCCGATCGCGGTAAAGCCGGACGGCGTCACCGTCTCGGGCGGATTGCTGAACGGTCTTGTTCCCGGCTCGCGGCTCGCCATCGTCGAAAAGCCGGGCGACGCCAGCGCGGACGCGATCGGCGTCCTGGAGGTGAAGAGCGCCGACAATTTCTCCAGCCGCGTCGCGGTCGCGCGCGAGGAGGAACCGGCCGCCGTGTCGGGTTCGCCCGAAGCGAAGACGAAGGTCCGCTCCCTCGGCGACATCCCCGAGGGCGCCTTTGCGCGGCTGACGGAAGCGCAGTTCGATTTCACGCTCACCGTTGCGAAGCCCGAAATGTCGGATGCCTATTCGGACAAGATCGGCATGGTCGACGAGATCCTCGAAAAGATCGCCGCCGACGACACGACCCAGCTTCGCATCGAACTGGTCGAACCGGGTGCGCCGGCCGACCTGCGGCTGGCTCTACTCGCCGAGTCCGACCTCGACGGCGCCTCGTTCGACGCCAGTGGCGACCCGGCGCTGTGGTTCCTGCCCGAATCGGGCGAACTGTCGTTCGTCGACGGCCGGCGCCCGCCATCGGTCGTCATGGTGAGCGACGACGAGGAGGCGATCGGGGAGGCCATAGAGCACTATCTGACACGCGTCTATCGCGCCACCAACCTCGCCCGCATCGGCAGCGCGTCGGAATATGGCGCGGACGAGATCGACGTTTCCTTCACGTTGAAGCGGGGCGAGAGCGGCGAGACGGTGCCGATCTCCAGCACCGACCTGCCCACCGGCGTCCCGGGCGACCGCGTGAGCGTGCGGGCCAGGAACAACACCGGCATCGCCGTCGACATCAACGTGCTCTATGTCGGCAGCGACTATTCCATCACCTTCATGGCCAAGGAACGGCTGCAGCCTTCCGCCACGCTGGAACGCGAATTCCTCGAATTCACCGAGGACAGCTACGGCCGCGAACTGATGGTGGCGATCGTCTCGGAGGCGAAGCCGCTGACGCCGACGCTCGACCTCGGCTTTCTCGCCCAGGATGGTCTCCGCTCCGTCCATCGCGGAAGCGGGCCCGAAAGCGTCGCGGACCTGATCCAGAACATGGGCATGGGATCGGCTACCCGCGCGGCCAAGGCCGTTGGCGGCGGCGAGCAACGCCAGCGCGGCGCCGTGATGCTCTATCCCATGCAGACAAAGCCGAAATCCTGACGCGACGAGTGGCCATCATGAGAGGCTCCGACCCGATCCCGCTCTTTCCCCACGCATCCGCGGTCGGCGCGCAGGCTCCGCGCCCGGCGCTCGCCCGGCGCCTTGCCGCCGGGCTGCTCGCGGCCGGAATGGCTTTCTCCTCCACACCGGCATGGTCGGGATCCTGCGGACTGTGCGCCAGGCAGGTGGTCATCAACCCGTCGCTCGCCGAGTGTCTGCTGGGCAACTACGAGGTCCTGGCGACGGGCGGCGACGGCGGCGCGATCGCCGTCGACCTGACGGATTGCGAGCAGTCGCGCGGCATCGTGGAAGCGCTGCCCTCGGCGGCCGCCAGTCCGCCGGAGCCCGACCTGCGCTTCCTCGTCTCGCGCGGGCAACTCGAATGCCTGAAGCGCACCCTCGAGCGGCCGGGCGCGGTCGTCGATCCCGTCACCACGATCGACCTGAGCGCCTGCGAATGAGCGACGCCGGCGGCCAGAAGAGCGTGAGACCGTCTCGGCTGACGAAGACCGCCGTGGCTTTGCCGGATGTTGCCAACCACGACCTCAAGGAAGAGGACAATCCCTTCACGCACAGCGACTGGCGCATGCTGGGCTATGCCTGGAGCGGATTCGCGCTGCGCGTCCTGCTGGTGCTCGCCACCGTCTTTTCTGGCTACCAGTACCTGCAGGCGCGCGAGGAGAGGCGCATCGAGCGGACCCTCGAACTGGTCGAACTGTGGGAACGGCCGGAGTACCAGGCCGCGCAGCGGGCACTGAAACGCCGCCTGGGCGACCTCAACCAGCGTTATCGTTCGGACCTCGGAGAAAATCCCTCGCCGAAGGAACTCGCGATCTTTCACGACCGCGTCGGTGTCGAGGCGATGCAGGAGGCCGGCGGCACGATGCCGCTCGCCGACTTCCGCGACGAGTTCGACCGGATCGTCTATTTCCTGAACCGGCTGTCCTTCTGCGTGGAGGGAGGTCTGTGCTCGCGCTCCGTCGCAGATGCCTATTTCCGCGATTTCGCGCGCTCGTTCTGGGACTATTTCTCCGGCTTCGTCCGGCAGGAGCGGCGTCGCGGCTCTCCAAACTTCGCCAGGCCGATCGAGGACTATCTCGCCGCTTCCGGCTGATCCCCCGCCGCTCCGCCGACATCGCGGGCGGAACGGCGGCGGATTCAAGCGGCCATTCGCCTCAGTTCTTGCTCGCTATGCCGTTCACCCACTGGAAGTAGGGGATGTTCAGGCGCAGCGCGACGTTCTCCGTGCTCGTCTCGGCGATGTTGATGCCGATGATGTGCCGCTCCTTGGTGTCGCCGTTGAACTCGTAGACGGCCGAGCCGCTCGATCCAGGATAGGTGTCGCACAGATAGGTGAAGTTGTTGATCGAGGCCGTGCCGGGGTCGATGTCGCAGTTGGTGGCCCACATGGTGCTCACCGGCTTGTCGCCGGGGTAGCCGACAATGTTGGCGCGCAGCGCGTAGACCGGATCGTAGGCCGAATAGCCCATCCAGCCGACCGCCTCGCCGGCCGGCGCGTCGAGGATCAGGATACCCAGGTCCCAGGGCACGACCGACCCGTAGAAGCCCTTGTAGTTCGAGATGTAGCCTTCGAGGATGTGGGCATCTGTGAAGCCGTACTTGCCGTAGGGCGCGTTGCCCTGTCCGTTAAGGCCCGGATAGAACTCGTAATCGGCGAGCCAGCCGCCGGCGTCGTGATTGTAGAGGCAGTGGGCGGCGGTGATCACCGTCCTCTTTCCGATCAGCGTGCCCGAGCAGATGCTCCATTCGCCGTCCTTGGTCATCGACCAGATCTGGCCGATGGTGTTGAACGGATAGGCCTTGGTCTGCGTGACCTGCACGCGGTCGTCCTCGCCGAACACCTGGCGGGACTCTTCGGCGAAGGCCGGGTCTTCCGTCGTGCCAGGCTTCTCGGCGGCGGGCGCCGAGGTGCCGGACATGGCGCCTTCAATGGCCTTCTTGAGTTCATCGCTCGGCGCCGTCGTCGCATCGCTGGAACGCGAGCGCGTGGTGAACGCACGCTCCATCTCCGCGCCGTCCGGGAAGGAAAGGTCGCGCGAGGCTTCGCTGTCGTCCAGCTTCGGAGCGAGGTCGACGATCGACCGGCTCGCGAGGTCCGGCATCTCGATCGAGGCGCGCGGCGCCTCTCCCGAACCGGGGTTGCCCGATGCGCTTTGCGCATGGGCAAGCGTTGCGGGAATGCCGGTCGCCGAGAGTGTCAGCGCCAGCATCGTCATATTGCAGAATTTCATGAAAACAGTTCTCCCAAGCCCTTCGAAGCGAACACTACTCGCAATAGTGTCCGTATCGTGATCCCCGAAAAGCGCAGCGATGGCAAGCGCCTGCGAACAGAGTTTCTGAAACCCGCGAAGCATCGGGCGCCGCATTTATTCCTCAAAGGTCCTGACAATTCGCTTTCGTTCGGCCGCACCCCTGTCTTAGATGTTCGGCATCGGATGCCCAGGGTGGGGTCTGTCATGGCAACGAAGTCTCAGGAGGTAACTTTGATTCGATCACGCAAACTCAATGGGGTCGCCTTTGCTGCGGCACTGGCGGTAAGTGCTTGCGCAATAAATAATGTAGCCATCGCGCAGGATTCTTCCGTTGCGGCAGCTGCAAAGCCGGAGAGCTCGCCCATGAGCCGCGTCGCTGCGGCCAGGAAGGCGGCGCGCGCGAGCGGCGAGGACAGCCGCGTCATCGGCGGGACGCCGGCCGAGGAAGGTGCCTGGCCGTTCCAGGTCGCGCTGCTGATCAGTGACTATCTCGACGACAACCCCGCCACGCAGCTCGACGCCCAGTTCTGCGGCGGCAGCCTGATTTCGCCCGAATGGGTGCTGACGGCAGCTCATTGCCTCTTCGAGTACGGAGAAGTGGTGGATCCGCGCGGAGTCACGGTGCTGGTGGGGGCCACGCATCTCGCGGGGGGCGAGCGCATCCAGGCCGCGGAGATCATTCCGCATGAGGGCTACGATCCGGCGGGCTTCGACAATGACCTTGGTCTGATCCGGCTTTCCAGGCCCGCCAGCCAGGCTCCGATCAAGCTGACCCCTTCTGACGTGCCGACGGGCAACGCGATGGTCACCGGATGGGGCAAGATGGCCGATGGCGGCTTTCCGGAAAACCTGATGCAGGCCGACGTCGAACTGGTGACGAATGACGCCTGCAACTCTGGCATCAAGAACATCTATGCCCGTGATCTCGAATCGCTGCTGCGCAATTTCAGCCAACGCATGCGCGTGAGCGAGGAAGGCATCCAGAACGCCAAGGCGTTCATCGTCCAGAACATGTCCGATCCGCTCACTGGCAACATGATCTGCGCCGGCGTCGCCAGTGGCGCGCGCGACGCCTGCAACGGCGACAGCGGCGGTCCGCTGTTCATGAACGGCGACGGCGGACAGGTGCAGGTCGGCATCGTGAGCTGGGGCGAAGGGCCGCTCGATTCCAACATCGCTTGTGGCCACGAGAACGCTTACGGCGTCTACACCCGCGTCGCGAACTATCGCGACTGGATCGGGTCCAAGACCGGCGTGAAGTAGCACTGCGCTTCGCGATCAACGAAAAACCCGGATCGGCGTCGCCGATCCGGGTTTTTCTCGTTTCCAGCCGCGTCGGAAGCTCAGGCGACCTGGCGGGCCAGCGCGCACTGCGACCAGAGGTCGGAAAGGGCGCCGACCAGATGGTCGATGTCGGCATCGGTATGCAGCGGCGAGGGGGTGATCCTGAGCCGCTCGGTCTTGCGCGGAACCGTCGGATAATTGATCGGCTGGACGTAGATGCCGTAATTGTCGAGCAGAAGGTCCGACAGCCATTTGCACTTCGCCGCGTCGCCCACCATCACCGGCACGATGTGGCTGGGGGTCGGCATGGGGGGGGTGCCGATTGCGTCGAGCCGCGCCCGAACCTTGCGCACCCGATCCTGGTGGCGGGCCCGCTCGAAGGGGCTCTGCTTGAGATGCTGGATCGAGGCCAGGGCACCGGCCGCCACATGCGGGGGCAGGGCGGTCGTGAAGATGAAGCCTGAGGCGAAGGAGCGGATGAAGTCGCACATTGCCGCCGAGCCGGTGATGTAGCCGCCGACCACGCCGAATGCCTTGCCGAGCGTGCCCTCGATCAGCGTGACGCGGTCCATCAGGCCTTCGCGCTCGGCGATGCCGCCGCCGCGCGGGCCATAGAGGCCGACCGCATGCACCTCGTCGAGATAGCTCATGGCGCCGTGCTTTTCGCAGACATCCAGGATGTCGGCGATCGGCGCGATATCTCCGTCCATCGAGTAGACGCTCTCGAAGGCGACGATCTTGGCCCGCTCCGGACCGTATTCCGACAGGATCCGGTCGAGGTCCTCGACATCGTTGTGCTTCCAGATGCGGCGCTCAGCCTTGGAGTGGCGGATGCCCTCGATCATGGAGGCGTGGTTGCCGGCGTCCGACAGGATGACGCAATCGGGAATGTTGGAGCCGAGCGTGGAGAGGGCGGCCCAGTTGGAGACGTAGCCCGATGTGAAGAGCAACGCCGCCTGCTTGCCATGCAGATCGGCAAGTTCGCGCTCCAGCATGACGTGGTAATGGTTGGTGCCCGAGATGTTGCGCGTGCCGCCGGCACCGGCGCCGCATTTGTCCAGCGCCTCGTGCATGGCCGCGATCACCTTGGGGTTCTGGCCCATGCCGAGATAATCGTTCGAGCACCACACGGTGACCTCGCGCGTCTCGCCGCCAACATGGCGCGTTGCCCGCGGGAACGAACCCGCGCGACGCTCGAGATCTGCGAACACCCGATAGCGGCCCTCCTTGTGGAGGTCGTTGAGCTTCGTGGCGAAGAAGGCTTCGAAGTTCATGCGTCTCTGTTCTCCTTGGAACTCTTCTAACCTCGATTACCGCTTTTGTCTCCCCAGTCCGGCGCGTCAAATCGCACCACTTGCGGGGACGGACAGGTTCGGTACGAGGCACGTTCCATCAACCGGTAACAAGTCCCCTCGACGGTTACCTTGATTTCGCTCAATCTTCTGTTGAGTCGGTCACACGGTCCAACGGGCGAGAGTCGCAATCTGCTCGCAACAGGCTGCGGGACGGTGCCGGTCCCCCTATATCCATGTAACCACGCGGTGATCCGGCGGGTGGACCATGCGCACATGTGTGATGGCGCGCTCGGCGATCCAGGTCGCCCGCTCGGCCACGAACACGGCCTCGCCGGGGTCGAGATCGAGCGCACGGGCTTCCTCCGAACCCG
>CATMOC010000188.1 GCA_950071955.1 uncultured Mesorhizobium sp.
GTTCCTTCGGCAGCCCCTCGAAAAATGCGACGTTGGCCGAGATCGTGTTGTGCCAAGGGTAGTGGCCGGTGAGCGTGAAGTTCTTCGCCACCTCCCACAGCTTTTCGCCCAGCATCGACGAGACGTTGATCTCGACCGCGTCGATGGTGCCGGTCTCAAGCGCGCCATACACCTCGCCGTAGGGCAGCCCGATGGGGTTCACCCCGACGGTCTCCCAGATGACCTTGTGGAGTTCGAGCGGGACGATACGCGTCTTCAGGCCCTGGAAATCGGCGAGCTTGCGCACCGGCTCCTTGATCGTGGCGAAGTTGCGCCGGCCGATGTCGGTCGTCTGGAGACCGACGAGGCCGCCGGCCGTCAGGCTTTCGTGGATCGCGTCCGCTTCGGGGCTCAGTGCCATCTGAACGAAGTGATCGTAGCTTTTGATCAGGAACGGCAGCTGGTAGCTGTCCAGCGTCTTCGTTCCCGTCACCAGCGATGTGATCGCGCCCGAACAGCCGCAGAACTCGAGGGTGCCGGCAACACAGCTCTCGCCGTTCTGCTGGTCGTCGCCCAGCTGCCGGTTGGGAAAGATCGTAAGGTCGAAAGCGCCCGGCGCCAGCGCGTCGAGCGATTTCTTGAATTCCACCGCTGCGATATGGCCCGGATGGATCTCGTTCGCGGCGTGGGCAAGCCGCACCTTCATCGGCTCGGCCCGGGCTACCCAGGGCATCGCCACAGTCATGGCCGCTGCTGCGGCGCCGGTCTGCATCAAGGTACGTCTGGTGATCATTGCATCCTCCCGTTCAAGATCACGTCGACAGTGGCGCCACCCCGGCGGTCACTGAAGATTCAAAAGCCTGGCTGCGTTGTCTCCGATCATCGTGCGGATGTCCTTCGGCGACACCTGCAGGTCCAGCAGCATCGCGACGATCTGCCGGAAGCCCTCCAGCGGCCGCGGCGATCCGCGCAGGCCGAGGTCGGAGGACAGGACCGTACGCTCGGGGCCTGCCACCTGGATGTAGTGGGATAGTTCGTCAGGCCCGAAGATCTTGCCGCCGCCTTCGACAAACATGCTGATCGAGTGTTCCAGGTAAGCACCGAGTTCGACCAGCGCCTTCATATCATCGTCCGTGCAGCCGACGATGTAGGTCGGGTGGTTGACCAGCATCTTCTTCACGCCGCGCTTGCCGGCTTCCTCGAAGACCATGATCAACTCCGAGGCCGGCAGATGCCCGCCGGCCAGAATGATGTCGCCCTCGGCGATCAGGTCCAGGACCTCCTTCGTCGCGTCGCTCAGCCTGCCGTTCGCGTCGAGCGCCGAAAGCGGGTCGGGCGGCAGCATCTTCTTCGCCGTTTTCGGGAAGATCTTGCCGTGGCCCTCGGCCTGATCGATGTGGTTCTTCGCCGACAGCGTCGGCAGCCAGACGATCTTGGCGCCGATGTTCACCGCGTGGTTGACCGCGTGCGGGTTGATGCCGCCGCTGGCGTTGTTGAGCGCGAGGCCCGAGTAGAGCTTGACGTCGGTCGGCACCAGCTTCTCCAGGATCACGCAGTGCGAAACCCCGAGATAGAAGTGGTCCTTGTAGAGGAGCGCGCGAAAGCCCGCTTCGGCGGCGTCGAGCAGTGCCTCGTGATGGTCCAGAATGCGCGGCATGGCCGCCGGTCCGCTGTGGCAGTGGAGGTCGATGGCGCCCTTCAGAAGTTCGGCGACTTCCGCGTCGCGCCCGTTGTTTCCTTTCGTCGACATAGGCGTTTCCTCAATTCGCCGGCATCGGATAGTCGTCGGCGTTCAGGACCCAGCCGGGCTTTTCCGAGAAGTCGAAACGCGGCGGGCAGAAGATGTCGACGAGCTGGTTGGACCCGGCGTCCATGGCGCGGGTGGTGTGGATCACCGGCGGCGGAATGACGTAGGACGACGGCGACTGGACGTGGTCGGCGCGGTCGGCGCGCCAGTCGTCCATGTCGATCGTCCAGGGCCAGCGCAGATGGTGGGTGAAGGATCCCGTGACCGCCAGCGAGCACTGCTCGAAGTAGTCATGATGGTGCGGCGACAGCTTGTGGACGTCGCGCGGGCCTCGCTGCGGGTCGAGGTAGTTCACCATGAAGGTCGTGCAGCGGAAGATGCGCCCGAAGCGTCCGGGCTCCTTCGGCACGTCCAGGGAGTAGTGGCGGACCGCCCATCCTTTCGCCGGATCCGGCCAGGGCCGGAACAGCGGGATGTGCGTGCGCGGTTGGTCGTAGGCGTCATGGTTGGGGCAAAGCGCGACCAGATCGGCGGACTTCACGGTGAACAGCCGGCAGAGCGGCCCGTCCGACTGCGTCTCGACGAGGCTGTCGCCCGGGGGCACGAATGCGAGGGAGAAACCCGGGACCTCGGTCGTCACGCCGTTCCAGGTGATCCGGGCTCCCTTTCCCTTTTCGGGTAGCAGCACGACGTATTCATCCGGCTGGCTTGAGCGCTCGAACCGGCCGCCGGCCTTGGCGTCGCTCCACGAGAGGACGAAGTTGCAGCCGCGGTGATACCAGGTGCGGCCGGACGCATCGTCCCTCGCGGGTTCGCTCTCGTAGAAGAGCCCAAGCTGGGGTTCGGCGATGAGACCGGTCGGCGCGGGTCCCGAGGGGCTGGCCGAGGCGAGGGCGGAGCGGGGGTCGTTCTTGTCATACATGGTCAAACACTCTGCTTTTCGGAAAGCGCGGCGGCGTAGCTTTGGAAGACCGCCTTGGCGCCCTGGCGCATGAAGCCCTGGTCGGAAGCCATGATGAAGCCGGTGGCGCCCTTGGCCGACAGCTCGGCTGCATCCTCGGGCGTTCCGGACATCACGAAGACGCGGCGTCCCGCCTTCCGCGCCGCCGCGGTTATCGCATCGACCGCGCCGCGTACCTCGGAGGCGGCCTGGGACTGCGCGCCGTAGGCCACCGTCAGGTCACCGCGCCCTATGAAGAAGGCGTCGATGCCGTCCACCGCGGCGATCGCGTCGATGCAGTCGATCGCCCGCGGGTCCTCGATCATCGCGATGTGCTCGGCCATCCCGGTGGCGCCGAAGCCGCCTGCGCGGGTGGTGTTGGAGAAGCCGCGAGCGCCGCCGCGGTAGCGCGCCATCGCAACGACCTGCCGCGCACGCTCAGGGCTGTCCACATGCGGCACGAGCACGCCCGCCGCGCCGCAATCCAGGACCCGCAGGATCTGCCCCGTATCGGCGACGCGGACCACCCCGGCGATGCCGGTTGCCCGGCAGGCGGCGAGGATCCGGTCGGTTGTTTCGGGATTGAACGGTGCATGCTCCTCATCGACAACGACGAAGGCATATCCCTCCTGGGCCAGGATTTCGGCGGCATGGGACGTGGGTGTCTTGAGGAACGTTCCAAACATCCGCTCACCCGAAACGACCCTTTGCCGGAATGGTCCGGTTGCCGAAACTCCTTGCACCAAATTCCTCCCTTGTTACGGTAGACGTAACAGTGTTATTATCTGCGTGACAGGTTGCCACAGCCGCGTTAAATGTCAAGCGCGACTGGCGACGAGGTGACGATTGCGCGAGGAGACCGAAAAATGCCGCGCACGACCGGCGAAATCGCACCGGAGGGCGGAGTCCAGAGCGTGGTGCTGGCTTTGAGGGTGCTCGAGACCCTGGCGCGCGCCGCCGAGCCGGTCGGCGTCACCGACCTTGCCGAGGCGCTCGGGACGACCAAGACCCGCATCCACCGCCACGTGCGGACACTGGTCCAGCAGGGCTATGTCACGCAGTCGCCGCAGACCGGGAGATACCTCGTCGGCATGCGCCTGGTGACGCTCGGCCGGCAGGTGTCGGAAAGCATGGATTTCTCCGCGACCGCGTTGCCTTATCTGCGCGACCTGCGCGAGCGGCTCGGTCAGACCTGTGTTCTCAGTCAGCTGGAGCACGACGGGGCGCGCATCATGCAGACATTGTCCGGCCGCTCGGCGATCGAAATCGGCGTCAAGCCCGGATCGATCCTGCCGTTCCACAACTCGGCGCAGGGCAAGCTGATGCTAGCCCATGTCGATCCCGGTTTCCGCGACCGCGTCCTCGCCGAGCCGATGCCGGCGAGCACCCCCCACACCATCTCCGATCCGGCCGTTCTTTCGGCTGAAATAGACATGATCCGCGAGCGGGGCTGGGCCGTGGCCGCGAACGAATCCGCCATGGGCCTGAACGCGCTGGCCGCTCCGATCTTCGACGAGAGCGGAGCGATCGCCGGCACCCTTGCGATCGTAGATCTCGTCCAGTTCCTTCCCGCGGAGCCTGCACCGGAACAGCTTTCGGCGGTCGTCGGCGCGGCTACCGCGGTTTCGGCGGCGCTCGGCCATCGTGGCGAAGCGAAAGGCGGCGAAAAGGTTTCCTGAGGGGGAGGGTAGCATGACCATGTTCGACCTGAGCGGCAAGGTGGCCATCGTGACGGGCGGCGGTACCGGTATCGGCTTGGGCATCGCCGAGGCGCTTGCGACCGCCGGCGCGGCCGTGGTGATCTCCTCGCGCCGTCCCGAGGTCTGCGACGAGGCGGCGGCCGGCATCGAATCGAAGGGCGGAACCGCCGCCGGCATACCGACCGACCTTCGCTCGCCGGAAGCCTGCAAGGCGCTGGTCTCCGACACGGTGGCGCGCTTCGGTCGGGTCGACATCCTCGTCAACAACGCGGGCACCAATTACCGCAAGCAGCCGCAGGAATTTACGCTGGAGGACTGGACCGACGTCATCGACACGAACCTGCGCGCCGCTTTCCTGCTGAGCCAGGCGGTCTATCCGCACTATCTGACGCAGGGCGGCGGAAAGATCATCATGGTGTCCTCGATCGCGGCGAACCTGGCGGCGGCATCCCAGGTCGCCTATTCGCCGTCGAAGGCCGGCTTGGTCCAGCTCGCACGCGCGCTCGCCGTCGCCTGGGGTAAAGACAACATCCAGGCGAACTCGATCCTCCCCGGCTGGATCGACACGCCGTTGTCGAAGCGTTTCCGCGCCTCGTTTCCCGAGGCAGAGGCGGCCGTGATCGGCCGCACGCCCGCCGCCCGCTGGGGCGACCCGCGGGACTTCGCAGGACCCGCGGTGTTCCTGGCCTCGTCGGCCTCGGATTTCGTCAACGGCGCGGCGCTGCCGGTTGACGGCGGCTATTCCGTGCGGGCGTAGCGTTTCGTCTCGTCGACGGGGAGGGCGGTCGCCCAAAATCGACCGGACGGGTCGAGCCCGCCCGGTCCGGATCACTACTCGTAGGTCGGAAGGTCGGCAGCCTTCAGCGCAGTGCGGCGTTCCTCGAGCCAGCGCTCGGTCTTCTCGCCTTCCGGCGCGTCCGCAACCTTTTCCCAGGCCTGCGTCAGGAGTTCCTGGCGTTTCACCAGCGCGTCGTTGTGAGCCTGCGCCTCGTCCGTCCAGAGACCCTTTTCCTTCCAGAACCGGATCGCGCCCTCGTGGTAGGGCACCACCCACTGGAAGTCCTGCCGGTCTTCCGACCAGCCGATCATGGCCGCTTCGATCTTGACGTAGTTGGCGAACTGCTCGTTGACGGCCTTGGTGAGGTTGTAGACGAGGTCGGGGTCCTGGTCTGGATAGGTCAGGAGAACCGGAAACGGAAAGCCTGCGCATTCCAGCGGGTTTTCCTTGGAGATGTTCGGCCCGAGCGTGGCTTTGCGCGGCGAGAACTGCGGCTTCACGGCCTGGAGACGCTTCCAGCCCTCTTCATTGGACGCCGGCAGGGGGAGCCATTTCAGGCCGGCGGGAGAAGCCGCCGCCTGCTGGGCGAGACCTCCGGTCGTGAGCGTCGTGATGGCGTCGACCTGATCGTTGATCAGTGCTTCCCACGACGCGCCGAAGCTCGCGACCTCGACCTTCTCGACGTCGTCCCAGCTCAGCCCGCCGAAGGAGAGGAAGCCGGCGACGTTGCTCTGGAGCGCGGGCGCTCCGACCACGAAGGCGATCCGCTTGCCCTTCACGTCGTCGATGGTCTCGATGCCCGCGTCACCCCTCAGGGCGAGCGTGAAGCAGTTGTCGGAATTCGATCCGACGAGCATGCGCAGGGGTTGCGGTCCGATTTCCGGCGCCGAGAACGCTTCGGTGCCTTCGACCGCGTTGAAGGATTCCGAGCCGACCACGCCAAACTGCACGCGGCCCTGCTGGAGCGGGATGAGCCGGGCGACGTCCGACGTCGCCGGCAAGACGCGCAGCGACGTGCCGTAGGCGTTCCCGAGTGCCGTGCCGAGCGCCACGGCCTGGTTGTAGGACGCCGCACCGACGTCATAGGACGTCACGGCGAGTGTATCGGGCAGTTCGACGTCCTGTGCCTGGAGTGCCGTCGGCGCCGTCGTGGCGAACAGCAGGAGGGCGGCAGCGCCGCCAAATCGTCTCGTCATGCTCAACATGGTTTCCTCCGCGATTGATTCATGGCGCCGCCTGAGGCGGGGCTGCGTCCTGACTACCGGGTGAACCTGCGTCGAACAAACCCGCTTGCCCGGCATTCCGTGCTGCGAAACGGTGCTCAGGCGGCTGGGTAGCCGAGGATGGCCTTCACCTCGAGATATTCCTCGAAGCCGAAGATGCCGAATTCGCGTCCGTTGCCGGACTGCTTGTAGCCGCCGAAGGGGAGGCTGCGGTCGAAACCGGCGCCGTTGAGGTAGACCCGGCCCGCGCGGATGCGGTTGGCCACCCTTCGCGCATGGTCGGGATCCTTCGACTGGACGAAGCCGGCCAGCCCGAACGGCGTCGCATTGGCGATCTCGATCGCCCCGTCCTCGCTATCGTAGGTGATCATCGACAGCACCGGCCCGAATATTTCCTCGCGCGCGATCCTCATGTCGGGCGTCACGTCGGCGAAGACGGTCGGGCGGACATAGTAGCCGCGGTTGAATTCGCTGGGGCGTCCCGGCCCGCCGGCCACCAGCGTGGCGCCTTCCTCGATGCCCGACGCGATCAGCGCCTGCACCTTGTCGAACTGCGACTGGCTGACGAGCGGTCCCATGGTCGTTGCGGGATCCGTCGGATCGCCGAGCCGGATGGTGCCGATCGCACCGCGCGCGGCTTCCACCGCGGCGTCCCGCTGCGAGCGGTGAACGAGCATGCGCGTCGGGGACTGGCAGTTCTGCCCGCCATTGGTGTTGCAG
>CATMOC010000189.1 GCA_950071955.1 uncultured Mesorhizobium sp.
GGGCCACGCGGGGCTGGCCAAGCTCGCCTTCCCCGGCTCGACCGAGGTCGGCCGCATCCTGCGGCGCCAGACGTCGGGGACCGGCAAGAAGCTGTCGCTCGAACTCGGCGGAAAGTCGCCCTTCATCGTCTTCGACACCGCCGACATCGACGCCGCGGTCGAGGGCGTGGTCGACGCGATCTGGTTCAACCAGGGGGAAGTCTGCTGCGCCGGCTCGCGCGCCATCGTTCAGGAAGGCATTGCGGAAAAATTCCATGCCAAGCTGAAGGCGCGCATGGAGACGCTGCGGGTGGGGCCGCCGCTCGACAAGTCGACCGACATCGGTGCGGTCGTGGCGCCGGTGCAGATCGCCTCGATCCGGGCCAAGGTCGAGGCCGGCGTGAAGGAAGGGGCGAGCCTCTGGCAACCATCCTGGGCGAACGACGACTTCACGAAGGCCATGGAGAAGGGCTGCTTCTTCCCGCCCAGCCTGTTCACCGGCGTGTCGCCCGCCTCGAGCCTCGCCCAGGAGGAGATCTTCGGGCCGGTGCTGGTCTCCATGACGTTCCGCACGCCGGGCGAGGCGGTGACGCTCGCCAACAACAGCCGCTACGGGCTTGCAGCGTCCATCTGGTCGCAGAACCTCGACGTCGCCTTCGACGCGGCGCGCAAGGTCAAGGCCGGCGTCGTGTGGATCAACTCGACCAACCTCTTCGACGCGGCGGTGGGCTTCGGCGGCTACAAGGAAAGCGGCTTCGGGCGCGAGGGCGGCCGCGAGGGCATGCTTGAATATCTGGTGCCTGCCTGGGAGAAGAAGGCGAAGGCCCTGCCTGCCGCGACGCCGCTGCCGGCACCGCTCCCGGTCGACGACGACGCCGGACCGGGTGGGGCAAGCGCGAGCCTCGACCGCACGGTGAAGCTTTATGTCGGCGGCAAGCAGGTGCGGCCGGATTCGGGCTACTCCTATCCGGTGTTGGACGCCAAGGGGCGGCTGATCACCGAGGCCGGCTACGGCAACCGCAAGGACATCCGAAACGCGGTGGAAGCGGCGCGCAAGGCCGACGCCTGGTCCGACATGACCGGGCATGCGCGCGCGCAGGTGCTGTGGTTCCTGGCCGAAAACCTGGAACTGCGGTCGGAGGAGTTCGCGGGGCGGATCGCGCAGATGACGGGCGCGTCGCAGAAGCAGGCGGGCCGCGAAGTGGCGGCGTCGGTGGCGCGGATCATCCACTACGCGTCCCGCGCCGATAAATACGACGGCCGCGTGCGCGCGCCGCAGCCCCGCATGCTGGCACTGGCGCTGCCGGAGCCGTTCGAGGTGATCGGGATCTCCTGTCCCGACGAGGCGCCGCTGCTCGGTTTCGTGTCGCTGGTCGCGCCGGCGATCGCCATGGGCAACCGTGTCGTCGTCACGCCCTCGCAGCATCACCCGCTGGCGGCCTGCGACCTCTACCAGGTGCTCGACACGTCTGACTTGCCGGACGGGGTGATGAACATTGTCACCGGCGACCGCGACCAGCTTGCCGGCGTGATGGCCAAACACGACGACATCGCAGCGTGCTGGTACTTCGGCTCGGCGGAGGGCAGCGCCATGGTGGAACGCGAGTCGGCGGGCAATCTGAAGGCCACGTGGGTGAACAACGGCAAGGCGCGCGACTGGCACGACGGGGCCCAAGGCCAGGGCGAGGAGTTCCTATTCCGGGCGACGCGCATCAAGTCGATCTGGACGCCGTTCGGGGTGTGAGGCGGGCTTCATGGCGGCGCGCAGATTTACCCCCCTCTGCCCTGTCGGGCATCTCCCCCTCAAGGGGGGAGATCACTTGTCGCAACTGCTTTCGCTACTCACAGGCATTTCGGTAGACGCAGGGAAATCGGAGCTGCCGATCTCACCATCCGAGGGAGAGGTTCCCTCTCTTCGACAAGACCTTCGGAGGCAGAGGTGGGTTACTGCCGCTTCCAGCTCCTTTTTCCGCCCATGCTTCGGGGTGTGACGTGCTCCCGCAGGAAATCATCCGCAAGAAGCGCGACGGGAAGGCTCTGACGGCGGACGAGATCGCCTTCTTCGTGAAGGGACTGGCGGACGAGAGCGTCACCGAGGGCCAGGTCGCGGCGCTCGCGATGGCGGTGTTCTTCAACGGCATGGGCCGCGACGAGGCGGTGGCGCTGACGCTTGCCATGCGCGATTCGGGCGACGTGCTGTTGTGGGACGATCTCGACGGGCCGATCGTCGACAAGCATTCGACGGGCGGAGTGGGCGACAACGTCTCGCTGATGCTTGCTCCGATCGTGGCGGCCTGCGGCGCGTTCGTACCGATGATCTCCGGACGCGGGCTCGGCCATACCGGCGGGACGCTGGACAAGATGGATTCCATTCCCGGCTACGCCAGCCAGCCGGCGAACGAGACCTTTCGCAGGACCGTGCGGGAGGTGGGCTGCGCCATCATCGGCCAAACCGGCAACCTTGCGCCGGCCGACAAGCGCTTCTACGCCATCCGCGATGTCACCGCGACGGTGGAGTCGATCCCGCTCATCACCGCCTCGATCCTTTCGAAGAAGCTCGCCGCCGGCCTGAAGGGTCTGGTGCTCGACGTGAAGTCCGGCAACGGCGCCTTCATGACAAAGGGACGCGACGCGGTGGCATTGGCGACGAGTCTCGTCGAGGTGGCCAACGGCGCGGGGCTCGCCACGACGGCGCTGCTGACCGACATGAACCAGCCGCTCGCCTCGGCGGCCGGAAACGCGCTGGAGGTGATCAACGCGGTCGATTTCCTCACGGGACGCGCCCGCGACCGGAGGCTGGAGGAGGTGACGCTCGCGCTTGCCGCCGAGATGCTGGTTTCGGCCGGGCTCGCGGGTTCGCGCCAGGACGGCGAGGCTTCCGCGCGCGCGGCGCTGAACGGCGGCAAGGCGGCGGAGACCTTCGGCCGAATGGTGTCGAGCCTTGGCGGGCCGGCGGGTTTCGTGGATGACTGCCGCGCGCATCTTCCGACCGCGCCGATCGTCCGGCCGGTCCCGTCACCCTCCAGCGGCTTCGTCACCGGCATCGACACGCGCGCCGTCGGCGTTGCCGTCGTGGCGCTGGGCGGAGGCAGGACCAGACCCGGCGATGCCATCGACCCTGCCGTCGGTCTGAGCGGATTGCTGCCCGTCGGCGCGGAGTTCGGACCCGGCGATCCGCTGGCGATGGTGCACGCGCGCGACGAAGCCGCGGCGGAAGCTGCGGTCGCGGCAGTGCATCAGGCCTATTCGATCGGCGAGAGGCGGCCGTCCCGCGGAAAGCCGGTGCTGCGCCACATCGGCGCGCAATGAGGGGACGCCGGTCGTCTACTGCTCCAGCAGCATCGACCCATTCTCGACCTTGAACTTGTCGAGGCGGTTGAGGAAGCTCATCCCGATGAGGATGTCGTTGAGCGCGCGGTCCTGCAGCACCACCGCCTTGACGCCCTCGACACGGATCCTGCCGATCTCGAGCGATTCCAGGTCGGCCGATGCGGCCAGCGCAACGCCGTTCGCCGTCTCGATCCGGTAGCGGAAATCATCGGGAGAGAGTTTGATCCCGACCTTGCGCGCCGTGGATTCGTTGAAGGCGACCAGCGTCGCCCCCGTGTCGATCATCGCCTCGACGCGGCGCCCGTTGATCCTGAAGTCGCCCATGAAGTGCCCGCGCGCGCCCATCGTCAGTTCCACGCGGCGGCCGGTGAGCTGCTTCTGGGAGGGCAGGGCCGCCAGGTTGACGACGGGGATCGGCCGTTCCTCCTCGGGCGCGGCCGTGATCTGCGTCAGTCCCCCTGAGGCGAGGTTGTGAAACAGTGCCGGATTGGCCTGATAGACCAGCGGCACGGACGCCGCCAGACCGACCGAGACACTGAGTGCAAGCAGCTTGCGCGTCATGATCCACCTTTCTGGTGCGGCGATCATGGCGGCGCAGCCTTGAAATCGGCTTAAGCGGAATGTGAAAGCGCGCGCCGCAACCCCGTTTCGGCGCCGGTGGTTAGCGGAAGGTGAACGGCCTACTTGGTGCCGTACATGCGGTCACCGGCATCGCCGAGGCCGGGCACGATATAGCCCTTCTCGTTGAGCCGCTCGTCGATGGATGCGGTGAAGATCGGCACGTCGGGATGCGCCTTGGTGAAACGCTCGATGCCTTCCGGCGCGGCGAGCAAGCAGAGGAACCGCAGGTTCGTCGCACCCCGCTGCTTGAGCTTCTCCACCGCCGCGATGGCAGAGTTCGCGGTGGCCAGCATCGGATCGACGACGATCACCAGCCGGTCGGCGAGGTCGCTCGGCGCCTTGAAGAAGTACTCGATCGCCTCGAGCGTGTCGTGGTCGCGGTAGAGTCCGACATGGGCAACGCGCGCGGCCGGCACGAGGTCGAGCAGGCCTTCCAGCAGTCCGTTGCCCGCGCGCAGCACGGAGGCGAAGACGAGCTTCTTTCCTTCGAGGGTCGGGGCCTCCATGGTCTGGAGCGGCGTCTCGATCGTCGTCGTCGTCAGTTCCAGCTCCCGCGTGACCTCGTAGCCCAGAAGCAAAGAGATCTCGCGCAGCAGGCGGCGGAACCCGGCCGTCGAGGTCTCCTTATTGCGCATGATGGTGAGCTTGTGCTGCACCAGCGGGTGACTGACGACGGTCACATTCTGCATCGGGCATTGCTCCTTTCGGCGGACCTGGGCATCCAAGCAGGCTTAGCGCATGAAGGGCCGCTGCGATATGCGCGTTTGGGCGAAACCAACAGGCTCGTGACTGGTCAGCGCGGCCGGACGGCATCGAGGCGGGCGAGAAGAGCCGCCTTCGTCTTCTTGTCGACATAGGCGGCCTCGATGGCGGTGCGGGTAACGGCCGTCAGCGCCTTGTCGTCCATGCCGAAATGGTCGCGCCCGATCTCGTATTCGCGTTTCAGGCTGGTCCAGAAATAGGGCGGATCGTCCGAATTGAGCGTCACCTTGCAGCCGGCGTCGCGCAGCTTCGGGAAGGGATGGCTTTCGAAGCCGTCGAAGACGCGGAGCGCGATGTTGGAGCCGGGACAGCACTCCAGGACCACGCCCTCGTCGGCGATCCTGCGCACGAGGTCCGGGTTCTCGATGGCGCGAACGCCGTGGCCGATGCGCGTCGGCCTGAAATGGTCGAGGGCCGACTGCACGCTCTCCCAGCCGCCGAACTCGCCGGCATGGACGGTGATGCCGAGCCCCGCCTCGCGGGCGATCTCGAAGGCGCGGACGTAGTCCTCCGGATCGCCGAAGCGCTCCTCGCCCGCCATGCCGAAGCCGGTGACGAGCGGCTCGCCGCAACGGGCGGCGAAACGCGCCGCCTTTTCCACCGACTCGACGCCGAAATGGCGCACGCCGGTGACGATCATGCGGCTCTCGATGCCGGTCTTGGCCTTGGCGCGCCTCATGCCTTCCGCCAGCCCGGCGGTGTAGGCCGCGGCCGAAAGTCCGGCGCGCTCGGCGTGGTCGGGCGAGGTGAAGAATTCCGAATAGATGGCCCCGTCGCGGGCGAGGCTGGAGAGATAGGTTTCGGCGAGGCGGGCATAGTCGCCCTCGTCGCGGAAGAGATCGGCGGACTGGTCGTACGCGGCGAGGAAACTGGTGAAATCGTCCCAGACGAAGGCGCCGTCGCGGATGAAGCCGGACACGTCGGCACCGTATTTCTGGGCCTGTTTCACGACGAGGTCCGGCGAGGCGGCACCTTCGATGTGACAGTGAATCTCCGCCTTGAGGACCATTTTGTTTCCTTCTTCGTTCTCAATTCGGCGCGGCGGTTCACCGCGTCCACAACAATAGCGCCCGCCAGCCGCATCGGCTATGGTCCCGGCGCATTCGACGGATGACCAGATGACAGAACCAAGAACGACCGCGCGCGGCGGCATGGAAAACTCCTTCGGCTTTCGTAGCGTTCCTGCCGGCGAGAAGCAGCCGCTCGTGGACGAGGTCTTCCACAAGGTGGCCAAGCGGTACGATCTCATGAACGACCTGATGTCGGGCGGGCTCCACCGGCTGTGGAAGGACGCGTTGGTTTCTTGGCTCAATCCGCCCCGGCGCGCCGGCTGGACATGCCTCGACGTGGCGGGCGGCACGGGCGACATCGCCTTCCGCATCGTGGAGGCATCGGGGAACGCCGCCCACGTGACGGTGCTGGACATCAACGGGTCCATGCTGGCGGTCGGACGGGAGCGGGCGGCGAAGCGCGGGCTGTCCGAACATGTCAGTTTCGTGGAGGCGAATGCCGAAGAACTGCCGTTTCCCGACGAGAGCTTCGATGCCTACACCATCGCCTTCGGCATCAGGAACGTGCCCAGGATCGACCGGGCCCTTTCGGAAGCCTACCGGGTGCTGAAGCCCGGCGGCCGTTTCCTGTGCCTGGAATTCTCGGAAGTCGACATGCCCATGCTGGACCGGGCCTACGAGGCCTGGTCGTTCAACGCCATCCCCGCGATCGGCAAGGCGGTGACGGGGGACGAGGATTCCTATCGCTATCTCGTGGAATCGATCCGCAAGTTTCCCAACCAGAACGACTTCGCCAGGATGATCGAGGCGGCGGGCTTCGAACGGGCCACGTTCCGCAACCATTCCGGCGGGATCGCGGCGCTCCATTCCGGCTGGAAGCTTTGAAGGCCTTGATCCGATGACGACCGTCGGCGCCTATTTCCGGCTTGCCCGGGCCGGCTGGATCATGGTTCGCGAGGGCGTGGTGGCAGCCTTGCCGGGCGACCAGCTGACGGGTCCGCCCAGGACCGCGTGGCGCGTGGCGCGGCTCCTGGCGCGCCGCCACTCGGCCGATCGCGATCGCTCCGAGCGTTTTGCCAAGGCGGCGACGCGGCTCGGTCCATCCTACGTCAAGCTCGGGCAGTTCCTCGCCACCCGGCCGGACGTGGTCGGCACCGAGATCGCGCTCGATCTCGCCAACCTGCAGGACCGGATGGACAAGTTCCCGCAGGCGGAAGCCGTGGCGGCCATACGGGATTCGCTCGGACGTCCGATCGAGGATCTCTTCGAGGAGTTCGGGGAGCCGGTCGCCGCGGCGTCAATCGCCCAGGGGCATCCCGCCACGGTTCCCGGCAGCAGTCG
>CATMOC010000190.1 GCA_950071955.1 uncultured Mesorhizobium sp.
GAGGCGGACTGGCGGCTGTTCACGACGCTCGTGCGCTTCGATCCGGTCTACTACGGCCACTTCAAGTGCAACCTGCGCCGGATTGCGGACTATCCGAACCTGTCGAACTACACCCGCGACCTCTATCAGGTTCCGGGCGTGGCCGAGACGGTAAACCTCTTCCACATCAAGCATCACTATTACGGCAGCCACGCCACCATCAATCCGACCCGCATCGTGCCGCGCGGGCCGCTTATCGACTATGCAGCGCCGCACGACCGCGACAGGTTGGCCAGGGCCGCCTGAGCCACTACCAACGATGGGCGGGCGGGCGGCTCTCGAAGTGCTCCGCCAAGCGGTCGCGGGTCGCACGCGTCGTGCCCGCCGGAAGCCGGTCGACCGGAAAAAAGCCGGCCTCGGCGATTTCCCGGTCGGATGCCTTCGGCGCGCTCTGCCGGAAACCGGTGACGAGGAACAGCGCCACGTGATCGCGGCGGCTCACGAGGGAGTTGTGATAGACGGCGACAAGGCTAGGCGGCCCGGTCATCTCGATGTTCCCCTCCTCGGCAAGCTCGTGCGCGAGCGCCTCGAACAGCGTCTCGCCCGTTTCCACGCCGCCGCCCGGCAGGTGCCAGCCCGGAACATAGGTGTGCCGGACGAGGAACACTGAGCGCTCCGCCTCATTGTAGACAATACACCGGACGCCGAGCGTCATCGGCCGCCTCAGGAGAAAATAGGCGTGGAACAGTCTTCCGCGAATTCGCGCCCACACGGCGCGACCGGAGGCCCCCTCGTTCGGGCCTGTCATCGGCCGCGGCCGCAAGGCTGGATCGGCGTCTCAGGCTGCACTAGAAGGTAAGCATGTTCCGTCTTGCGCATCTTTCTGACATCCATCTTGGTCCGCTGCCCGATGTAACCTACAGAGAACTGGCGTCCAAGCGGATCACTGGCTACGTCAACTGGCAGCGCAACAGGCGTCGGCTCCTGCACAACGGCGTCACCGACGCTCTCCTGGCGGACATGGAGACCAGCGGGATCGACCATGTCGCGATCACCGGGGATCTGGTCAATCTTGCCCTAGATGCCGAAATCGACCTCGCGCGCGAGTGGCTGGCGACCGTCGGGAGCCCGGAAACGGTCTCCGTCGTGCCGGGAAATCACGATGCCTACGTTCCCGGCGCACTCGCCAAGGCCTGCAAGGCCTGGCGTCCCTACATGACGGGCGAGAAGACGCATGTCAGCCAGAGCAGCAGCGGATTTCCCTATCTCAGGACCCGGGAAAATGTCGCCCTGATCGGCGTATCGTCCGCGCGTGCGACGGCGCCGTTCATGGCGCTCGGCAGTTACGGAGCCGAACAGGCGGCGCGCGTCGGGCAGTTGCTCGACATTGCCCGCGACCGGGGCTTGTTCCGGATCATCCTGATCCACCACCCGCCCGTGCGCGGCGCGACGACGGCGCACAAGCGGCTCTACGGCATCGGGCTTTTCCAGAAGACCTTGCGGCGCCACGGCGCCGAGATGGTCCTGCACGGACACACACATCTGCCCACGCTCTACTGGATCGCCGGCAAGGACAACAATGTTCCCGTCATCGGTGTGCCCGCCGCCGGCCAGGGACCTGCAGGCGAGAAACCGCCGGCGCAGTACAATCTTCTGGAAATCGGCGGAGAAGCCGGGAAGTGGCAGGTGAATCACACCCGTCGCGGCGTCATCGATGGAGCGCCGACCTTCAGGGTAAAGGCGGAAGAGACCGTGGATCTCTTCTCCGAACCTCAGTACGCCGCCACGTAAGCCGCGACCTCGTCCCAGTAGACGGCGGCGAGGATTGCCAGCCCGGCGGCGGCGCCGAACAGCACGATTCCGGCTGCCGACACGAACGACCGCACCTTGTTGACTCGCGGCTCCGCCTTCGAGACGGGATCCGTGTCGGCCCCTGCTTGCACGGGCGCCGCCGCATACGCGAGCAGCGATTTGCCGTTACGATTCTCGCCATTCGAGTTTGTCGCGGCTGGGGCGATAGAATCGGGCCGTTCCCGTTGCCTCTCGGGCTTTCTGGCGATCACGGCTTCTTCCCGGTCGACGGGCGGGCGCACCGTCACCGTCGTCCCGTCCAGCCAGCGCTGACGCTCCACCATCCTCTCGGCGATGTAGCGCGTCACCTGATCGGCGACGGGTCTGATCTCGCTCGACTCCGCCACGACGACGCGCCCGAGCCGCGTATCGCGCACGAAGCGGTAGGTGCGGCGGTCGCGGCCCATCGCGACATGGCTGACCGCGTCGATCCACAGACGCGGCTGTGTCCCCGACGAGATGGCGAAGTCGAACAGGATCTCCTCGGCGGGCACCTGATCGAAGATTGGCTCCAGTTCCTGTGCGAGAAGTTCCAGCCGCATGCGGGCCGCTTCGCGCATATCCACGACCACGTCGTCGCGTTCCACGGCAGCGAGCTTCACCTCGCGGATGGCATCCGCAAGCCTGCCATGCCGCTCGGCGGCAACCCTGTCCCTGTCGTTCATGTCGGGTCTCCGCCGGACAATAGATGGTTTATAAAACGTTAACACAGAGTTGCACGCGAACAAATGGCGAATTTCGGCCGCCGCGCTGGCACTCCGTTTGCATCGCGCGAACGAAACAATATCTTTGCCGGATAGACCTCTTGGCTGGATGGACGGAATGGCCCTTGCGGAACGCGTTGGATCGGCGATCGCGACGCGTAGGGCGCGGCGCCGTGCGAATTTTCCGCAGCTGTTGGACGAGACCTTCCGCGGCCATGAGCGGGAGGGCCGCCGGCTTCAGCTTCGTGGCCGGACGTGGTCGCTCGCCGCCATGCTCGTCGTGCTGGGGATCGTGGCGCCTTATCCGGAGGCTTTCTATTACCAGGCCCTGATCCTGTTCTTCATATCGACCGGGTTCCTTCCCTCTCTGCTGGAGCGCTTGGGCCGGCTGCAACGGTGGCATCTGTATCTCTTCGTCGCGGTGGATTTCGCGCTTCTCACCTTTGCGGTCATCTACCCGAACCCGCTCGCGCCGGAGAACCTGCCGCCGCAGATGACGCTGCATTTCGACACCTCGCTCTACCTTTTCCTCCTGCTGGCTGGCCTCGCCTTCGCCGACAACCCGCGTCTTGTCCTGTGGGGCGGCTTCGTCGGCGCGCTAAGCTGGACAATTGGTGTCGGCTGGCTTGCGGGGCTTCCCGACAGTGTCGTGATATGGCCGGGAAATGGCGACATCGGCCTCAACGACGTCGTCACCCGCATGCGCCTCATGGCCAATCCGACCACCGTCGATCTGAGCGTCCTCTTCCAGACGGTAGTCATCTTCGCCATCGTCGCCATGATCATGGCGGGTGGTGTCGGGCGCTCGCGCCGGCTGGTCTGGCGCTATGCCGTCATCGAGCGTCAGCGGCTCAACCTGGCACGCTACTTCCCGCCGTCCACGGTCGACCAGCTGGCGCGGCAGGACGAGCCGCTCCAGCAGATCAGGGAACTGAAGGCGGCGATCATCTTCGCAGACCTCGTCGGCTTCACGCGATGGGCGGAGCGCCACACCCCGGCGCAGACGATCTCCCTCCTTCGCGAGGTCCACGCGCTTCTCGAAGAGGCAGTCTTCCGGCACAGCGGCACGCTCGACAAGTTCATCGGCGACGGTGTCATGGCGACCTTCGGAACGCCGGAGCCGAGGTCGGACGATTCCCTCAATGCCATGGCCTGCGTGAAGGCCATTCTGGAGGATGTCACCGCACTCAACGCGCGCCGCCTCGCACGCGGCGAGGAAGCCGTCCAGATCGCGCTCGGGGTGCACTACGGCCCCGTCGTGGTCGGCAACATCGGAACCGAGCGGCGGCTGGAGCTCGGCGTCATCGGCGACACGGTGAACGTCGCGAGCCGGCTCGAGGAACTCACGCGGGTGATCGGGCGGATGGCAGTGGTGAGCGATCAGCTGGTCGCCGACATAAAGGAAAGACGGCCGGACGCCGCGGACGCGATGCTCGAGGACTTCGTGTTCCTCGGAGCCAATCACCTGGAAGGGCGGCGGCAAGACATCGCGGTCTATGCGAGCAAGCAGACGCTGGTAGCCTCGGAGAGTCGCGCCAGATGGGCGCGTTCGGCATAGTCGGAAGCGACCCCTACGAACGCACCGCCTTGCGTATGGCGCGCACGACCGTTTCCCGCGCTTCTTCAAGGAGCATATGTCCCTTCCCCGGCAAGGTCTCCAGCGACAGGTTCGTGGGCAGCCCCGCCGTCTGCGAATACGGCAGGACCGTGTCCTCCGTACCCCAGACCACCCGCACCGGCATGGCGAGCGATGCCAACGAATCGCGCGGAATCTCCCCCTGCCGGTCTCCCTTGGTGATCAGGGCGGCAATCTCGATCAGCTTCTCGCGCTGACCCGCGACACCGCGGGTGGCGACCAGTCCCGCGACGTACTTCGTCGGCATGGTGAAACCCGGCGCCGACATCTCGTCCATGCAGGCCCGCAGATCGTCCGCGTTGGTGGCCGCCGCATAACGCCTGAGAAGGTCGAAGTTGATTTCCGGGCCGAAACCGCCCGGCGCGAGCAGCGTCAGCGACGCGACCGTCTCCGGCGACCGGAGCGCGGCAAGGACCGCGATGGCGCCGCCCATCGAGTGCCCGACCAGGTGGGCCCGCGCGATGCCGCGGGCACCGAGATCGGCGAGGACCGCCTTGGCGGCGACGTGCGCCGGCCCGGCCCCGGGGTAGCCGAGCGAGCGGCCGTGTCCGGGGAGATCATATGCCAGCACGCGGGCGACCGGCGCGAGCGCGGGCTGGATGTCGTACCAGACGTCGTGATGCCCGCCGAAGCCGTGCAGGAGAACGACCGTTTCCAGGCCTTTCCCCTGTACGCGCGCGTGGATGTCGCCACTCATCCTTCCCCCCGGATCATGCGCGAGGATACCGTCCCGTCACCGCATCGCAAGGATGCGGTTCGCCGCCGAAACGATCGCCTCGAGCGAAGCCGCCACGATGTTGGTGTTGATGCCCGCCCCGAACAGCTTTCCATCCGGATGCTCGACCTCCATGTAGCTGATGGCGGCCGCGTTGGAACCGCGCTGCATGGAATGCTCGGAATAATCGAGCACGGTCATCGGAATGCCGATGTGGCGCGAAAGGGCGTCGACGAAGCCGTCGATCGGCCCCGTGCCGGAGCCGGTGATCGTCACCTCCCGGCCACCGTCGGTGATCGTTGCCTCCACGATGCGACGGCCCTTGGCCGAGGTGTCTGGATAGGTGTGATGATCGAGGAACTTCAGCCGCGCGCCGGGCTGATCGACGTAGCGGTCGATGAAGCGTTCGTGGATGCGCTTCGACGACAGTTCCTTGCCTTCGGCGTCGGTGACCGCCTGGATGTCCTTGGAGAACTCGATCTGCAGGTTGCGCGGCAGGTTGAGCCCGTAGTCCGCCTGCATGATGTAGGCGATGCCGCCCTTGCCCGACTGCGAGTTAATGCGGATGATCGCCTCGTAGGTACGGCCGACGTCCTGCGGGTCGATCGGCAGGTACGGCACCTCCCAGAATTCCTTATTTGCCTTGGCTTTTGCCTTCATGCCCTTGTTGATGGCGTCCTGGTGCGAGCCAGAGAAGGCGGTGTAGACCAGTTCGCCGACATAGGGGTGGCGTTCCGGGATCTTCATCTGGTTCGAATACTCGTACACCTCCTTCATACGGGTGATGTCCGAACAGTCGAGTTCCGGGTCGACGCCCTGGGTGTACATGTTCAACGCCAGCGTCACGATGTCGACGTTGCCGGTGCGCTCTCCATTGCCGAACAGCGTGCCCTCGACCCGGTCGGCGCCGGCCATCAGCCCCAGTTCGGTCGCGGCGATCCCGGTGCCGCGGTCATTGTGCGTATGCAGGCTGATGACCGCGCTGTCGCGATTGGGCAGGTTGCGGATAAAATACTCGACTTGGTCCGCGTAGATGTTGGGGGTCGCCGCTTCGACCGTGGCGGGCAGGTTGAGGATGATGGGGTGTTCGGGCGTAGGGGCCAGCACGTCCATCACCGCTTCGCAGACCTCTAGCGAAAAATCGAGTTCGGCGGTCGAGAATGTTTCGGGCGAATACTGGAAGTGCCAGTCCGTGTTTGGTTGCTTGCCGGCTTCATCGCGCATCACCTTGGCTCCTTGCACGGCGATATCGCGCACTTGGTCCCTGGTCATCCCGAACACGACCTCGCGCCATGCGGGGCTTACAGCGTTGTAAAGGTGGACGATGGCCGCCCGCGCACCGGCAAGGCTGGCAAAGCTGGTGCGGATCAGATCCTCGCGGCTCTGGGTCAGGACCTGCACCAGCACATCGTCGGGCACGCGGCCCGATTGCACGAGGCCGGAGATGAAATCGAATTCGGTCGCGCCGGCACTGGGAAAGCCGACCTCGATCTCCTTCACGCCTACTTCGACGAGCAGGTCGAAGAAGCGGTTCTTCTTGTGGGCGTCCATCGGATCGACAATCGCCTGGTTGCCATCGCGCAGGTCGGTCGACAGCCAGCGCGGCGGCGCGGTGATGGTGCGTGCCGGCCATTGGCGATCGGTCAGCGGGACCTGCGGGAAGGGCGCGTATTTCGTGCTCGGGTTGCGCAGCATGGACATGGTGGAATTCTCGGCAGGTTCTTGCGGTAGCGGGTGAAAGTTTCGTCCCTTGGGCGCTCAGCGCACCTTAGGAAGGCACGCCAGCTATCACGCCCAAGGGCGCGTAAGTCGCAGAATAAGGCCAAGTGCGTTGTGCATGGCTGTTGCTATGATGGCCTCGCACGGGGTTGTAAAGCAAAACAAGCTTGGGCATCGCAAGACATATTCTTGCGCGTGATGGAGAGAGCATGGCCGAGGAACATTCGCTGTATGAAACGATGGGGCTGGTGCGGATCGTATCGACCGATCCCGAAGGCCGGGCCAGCCTGGAATACGACGCCAAGCGCGAACAGTGCCATTCCGGCGGCGTGGTGCAGGGCGGCTTCATCAGCGGGTGGATCGATGCTGCGATGGCCCACGCGGCCATGGCGAAGAACGGGCAGGGCATTGTA
>CATMOC010000191.1 GCA_950071955.1 uncultured Mesorhizobium sp.
CCGACGCATCCAGCGCGCGGCGGACGGCGGCGATGTCCGAGCGGACGCCGGTCGCGGTCTCGTTATGCGTGGCGAGAACGGCCTTGATCCTGTGGGCAGTGTCGGCGGTCAGGATCTCTTCGAAGCGGTCGGCGGGGATGCCTTCGCCCCAGGGGGTCTCGACGATCTCGACGGTCAATCCGGGGTGGGCGCCGCGGAGCAGGTCGGCGATGAGGTTCATCAGGATCACCACGACCGCGATCATCAGGAACGCGCCCTGCGCGAGCGGATAGTCCGAGGCCGATACCGCGTTGACCAGTTCGCGGCCGAGGCCCGGCCACGAGAAGACTGACTCGACCACGACGTTTCCCTGCAGCTGGTAGCCGACCGCGATGGCGAAGGACGTCATCACGGGAAGCAGCGCGTTGCGCGCGGCGTGGCGCACCACGACCGTCCAGTTCGACAGGCCCTTGATACGGGCCATGGTGACGAAATCCTCCTTCATCACGTCGAGCATGTTGGAACGCATCAGGAGCAGCGGCAGGCCCTGGCTGTAGATGGCCAGCGTCAGCGCCGGCAGAGCCAGGTAGGTAAGAAAATCGGTCGAGGTGTAGAGCGCGAAAAGGCTGTCATAGCTGGCACCGGCCGGCCTCGTGCCGCCGGCCGGAAACCAGCCGAGCCCGAAGGAGAAGACGGCGAGAAGCACCATGCCCAGCCAGAATTCCGGCATCGCGCGCGTGGTCAGCACCAGCGGGATCGCCGCCTGCTCGACTACTGTGCCGCGCTTCCAGGCCAGATAGGCGCCGGCCAGAATGCCGAAGACGTAGGCGATAATCAGCGAGGAGAAGGTAAGCACAAGCGTGTTGGGCAGGAGCGCCACGATGCGCTCGGCGACCGGTTCGCGGTAGCGGAAGCTCTGGCCGAACTCGCCCTGCAGGAGGTTGCCGAGATAGATGAAGTATTGTTCCCACAGCGGCCGGTCGAGGCCGAACTGCGCCATCAGCGTTTCCTGCTGCTCGACCGTGAAAGTGGGGTCGATGTAGGCCGCCAGCGGATTGCCCGGCATCAGACGGAACATCAGGAAAAGGATCGTCACCACGGCCCACAGCACGAGGGCAAGCTGGAGCGTCCTGCTGGCGGCGGCCTTCAGATGCGACATCCGTGGGGGTTCCCTGTTGCGGTGCGCGCCGCGGGAGGCGCCGCCGACCATGCCCCGCGCGACGACGCGAGGCGAGGAGTGGCGCGCCCCTTTGCTCCGGGACGCGCCTGAGGCCGGCCTTACTCGGCGGCCAGCTCTTCCTTCTTATCGCCCGGATAGGTGAGCTTGCCGCCGTCCAGAGTGTAGCCGGCATCCTCGAGCAGCTTCTTGGCGACGTCCTGGCCCGTCTCGAGACCGCTGACCACCGCGGCGTCATGCCAGAAGCCCAGCGCCGGCGAGACGACCGAATTGGACGGCTCGGCGAAGCCCTTGAAGGCAGCCTTGACGATCAGCTGGCGGTCGACCGCCCTGGACAGCGCGTTGCGGAAGGCCGGATCATCGAAGGGCGCGCGGCGGCCGTTGAAGGCCACGTAACGGAAGCCCATGTCCACGGTCGACACCACTTCGAGATCGCCGTCGGCGGCCGCCGCGTCGATCAGCACCTGCGGATCGCCGGTGAACTCGGCCAGGAAATTGATCTCGCCCGAACGCAGCATGCCGAGCGCGGCCTCGACGTTGGGCACGATGCGCAGAATCCAGCGGTCTGCCTTGGGCGCGTTGAAGTGATCCTTGTTGGCGTGGAGGACGATCTCCTCGTTGGTCAGCCAGCGCTCGAATTTGTACGGTCCGGATCCGATCGGGGTCTGCTCCTGGAAGCTCTCCGCGTTGGTGTCCTTGGTCTTGAGGTCCTCGATCACCGGCTCCCAGACATGCTTGGGGATGAGGTTGATCTTGGCCATGCTGGAGGTGACGAAGGAGGCGGCCGCCTTCTTGAGCTTGAAGGTCAGCGTCGTCGGATCGATCACCTCGATCGATTCGACGTTGGAGGCGAACGGGGCGTACATCGGCGCCTCGCCGGAGACGACGGCCTCGTAGGAGAACTTAACGTCGTCGGCCGTCACCGGCTTGCCGTCATGCCACAGCATTCCCGGCCGCAGTTTGACCTGGACGGTGGTCGGATCGGTGAAATCGATGCTCTCGGCTGCCCACGGCTTCGGCAGGCCGTCGGGCCCGACGCGGGCGAGGCGGTCGTAGACCAGCTCGAACACCCAGGAATCGACGCCGCCCGAGATGTAGAGCGGGTTGATCGCCTGCACGTTGTCGCCGGAGTTGAGCACGATGTCCTTCTTGTCGCCGGCCGGCTCGAGACCCATGAAGGTCCAGGTGTTGCGAATGCCGATGCCGCTCTGGTTGACGACCGATTCCGCCTTCCAGACGGTCTTGTCGAAGGCGAAGGTCGACTTCGGATGCACCAGCATCATGTTGGGCTGGTCGGCGGCCAACATTTCCTGCGCCTTGAAGATCAGGCCCTTCCGCTTGTCCTGGTCGATCTCGACGCGCTGCGCCTCGACCACTGCGTCATAGTCGGGATTCGTGTAGCCGATGAAATTGTAGCCTTTCTCGGCGGTCGAGGAGTGGAACAGGTTGTAGACGATCTCGTCAGGGTCGGAACGCTCGGGCCGACCGACCATCTGCCAGGCCGTCACGTCCCACTTGTCGCGCTGGTACCAGACGACGTCGGACATCTGTTCCCACGGCATGACCTTGACCTCGACGTCGAGGCCGAGCTTGCGCCATTCCTGGGCGATCAGCTGGACGGACTGGAACTCCTGCGGCTGGGCGGCCTGCGGACGGGTGAATATCTCGATCTTGCGGATCGGGTCGCCGGCGAGAGCCGGCGATGCGGCGACGATCGCCAGGAATGCGGTCGCCATGACCGACTTGAAACTGGACCTCATGCTGACTTCTCCTCTGGAGTGGACACGGCTTGGGCTTGTCGACCTTCTTGTCGTTCTTGGCGGAGCGCTCAGGCGACCCGCAGTGCCTCGAAAGGCTGGCCGGCCTGCATCTTGGCAGGCAGGGGAAAGGCTTTCTTCGAATGGGAAAGGCCCATCGACACGAGCATCTCGGCATGCTTGAGCGCAGCCTTGCCGGCGTTGACTGCCGGCGCGCCGACCGCAGCGGCCACCTCGTCTCCCAGATCGAGGAAGGACATCGTCATGCAGCCGAACAAAAAGGCGTCGGCACGGTCTTGCCGGACGCAGGCGTCGGCGACCTCGATCAGCCGTCGCTTGGTGAAGACGGGATCTTTCATCAGGTCGAGCACGGGAATGCCCGTCGCTCGCACCGAGGCGAGCTTGGCGTGGACACCGGCCTTGACCGCCAGCAGTTCCTGGCCGGCGATCAGGCTGTCGAAGACGGTGAGAACGGAGAATTTGTGGCCGAGGCCGGCGGCGAGCAGCATCGAGCTCTCGCAGGGGCCGACGACCGGGATGGTGGCGAGTTCGCGCGCGGCTTCGAGCCCCGGATCGCCGAAGCAGCCGATGATGGCGGCGTCGAAGCCATCGCGCTCGCATTTCATGATCAGGTCGATGGTGGCCGGGACACAGAGCGCCTCCTCGTAGGCGCTTTCGATCGAGACCGGGCCGGTCGGCACGTCGACAACCGATACCGTGGTGCCGGGGAACGCCCAGGCGTTCAGCAATCCCTCGCGCCGGCGCATTTCCCTGAGGCCCATCGGGCCCTTGGACATCGGTCCGGGTACGACATAGGCGATGCGCATCGACGGCCCCTCTGTTTCATTGGCTGAAACATTGTTTCTCTATGGGATTGAGTAAAACACAAATCTGCAATATTGCAACAGGCCTTCAATGAACGATAATCGATCCGGGAGGATGGCCGAGATGAAGGAAACCGGGGCCAAGCCCGCCGCGGGCAACGACTACACGATCGCGGCCGTGGACCGGGCGCTGCTGGTGCTCGAGGCGCTCGCCGACCGGCCGGGACAGGGCGTGACCCAGCTCTCCAAGACGCTCGGCATGACCAAGTCGATCGTCTTCCGCCTGCTGCAGACGCTGGAGGATCGCGGCTTCGTGTTCCGCGACCCCGACCACGCGGTCTATTCGCTGGGCTACCGCATCGGCGTGCTCGGCGAGAGGGTCGGGCGCGATGGCAGCCTGCTCGTGGCGGCGCGCCCTGTCATGGATGCGCTGCGCGACCGCACCTCCGAGAACGTCAACCTGGTGATGCGCGAGGGGCTTCGCTCGCTGGTCGTGGCAACGCGGTCCGGCCACCACTCGATACGGCTCTTCGCGCAGGCGGGCCGCCACGGCCCGCTCCACGCCGGCGGCGGGTCGCTCTGCATCCTCGCCTATTCCGATCCGAGCGTGGTGGAGGCAGTGCTTGCCAATCCGCTGGAAGCCTACACGCCCTACACGATCACCGACCGCGACAAGCTGCGCCAGGCGCTCGCCCGCATCCGCGCCAATGGCTACAACATCGCCCTGAACGACCTCGACGAGGGGGCGTTTTCGGTGGCGGCGCCGATCTTCGGCTCGGATGACACGGTGATCGCCTGCATCTCGGTCGCCGGCGCCATGGTGCGCCTGGATGAGGAGCGGCGCGAACGCTACATCCGCGCCGCGCTCGATGCAGCGGCCGAGATATCGGGCAAGCTGTCGCTGCATCGCAGCGACCCGGTGAGCGCGCGACAGGAAGTCCGCTCAATCGCCTGATCGCGCCGCGGCGCGGCGGAAACTCTGCCTGCCCCGACCGGTGGTGACCGCGGCCGCGTACGCCTTACCCGCGCCTGCCGCCGAATCAGCCCCGCTTGCGAGGCGCAAATCTCTCTGCTAGCTTCCCTTGTCATTGAAACACTGTTTCATTCAATAAAACGATGAGGGGAGTTTGCCATGAACGAGGTCGAATCCGGCATACTGTCGCAGGTCACGCTCGACGAGCCATGGGCGCTGGTCGAGAGTTTCTCGACGTTCAAGCGCGAACACCCGACTGACGTGAACCGCGGCATGGACGAGGTCGTGGAGCGCCTGCGCAAGCACGGCGTCGAGGTCAAGGTGCATGAGCCGAGCCTCTATCTGAGCCTTCCCGGCCTCGCCCGCGTCGAGGCGGGCGGCGAGACCTTCCGCGCCAAGCCGCCGGCCTACAGCCTCGACGCCCGCAACGGCATGACCGGCAGCCTGGTCTACGTCGGCGCCCGCCACAACGCGATGATCGAGGACATGTTCGAGCGCAAGGTCGAGAGTTCGGCCGAGATGGCCGCGCGCGTGCGCGGCAAGATCGTCATCTCGGAAGGCTTTGCCAGCCCAGGCCTGATCTCGCAGTTCGAGGAACTGGGCGCGATCGGCGTGATCGGCATCAATCCCGGCATCGACATCCACTGGGGCATCTGCACAACGGTGTGGGGTACACCCGACCTGGACGACCTGCCGCGCAAGCCGAAGATACCGGCGGTCGCGGTCAACAAGCCGGACGGAGAGGCGCTGATCGGGATCGCCGAGGGCGGCGGCGAGGTCACGATCTTCACCGAGATGGAGGAAGGCTGGTTCACCTCGAAGCTGCCGGAAGTATTCATTCCCGGCACCGAGGAGCCGGAAAAATACGTCTTCCTGCACGGCCACCTCGATTCCTGGGACGTCGGCGTCGGCGACAACGCCACCGGCGACGCGACGATGCTGGAGATCGCCCGCGTGCTGTGGGCCAATCGCGGCAGCCTCAAGCGCTCAGTGCGTATCTGCTGGTGGCCGGGCCACTCGACCGGCCGCTATGCCGGCTCGACCTGGTTTTCCGACGCCTTCGCGCTCGACCTCGAGCAGAACGCCGTCTCGCAGGTTAACTGCGACAGCCCCGGCTGCCGCTGGGCGACCGAATTCAACAACCTCTCCCGGATGACCGAGACCGAGGGTTTCCTCGCCGAGGTGATCCGGGAAGTTGCCGGCAAGGCGCTTAACGGCGAGCGGCCGCACCGCGCCGGCGACTATTCCTTCAACAACATCGGCATCTCGTCTTACCTGATGCTGTCGTCGACGATGCCGGACATCCTGCGCGAGGAGAAGGGCTACTACACCGTGGGCGGCTGCGGCGCCAATATCGCCTGGCACACCGAAAACGACACGCTGGAGATCGCCGACCGCGACATCCTCCTGCGCGACATCAAGGTCTACCTGCTGGCGGTGCTGCGCAACGCCAACAACGAGGTGCTGCCCTTCGACTGGCGGGCGACAGCCAAGGAATTCGCCGAAACGGTGGACGACTACCAGGCCAAGGCCGGCAGCCGCTTCGACCTGTCGGCGTCGAAAAAGGCGGTGGCCGAACTCGCCGCCGCGCTCGACGGATTCTACGCCGGCGTGAAGGCCGGCACGATCAAACCGAAGGCGGCCAACACCGTCATCCAGGACCTGGCCCGCATTCTCGTGCCGATCAACTTCACCCGCGTGAACCGCTTCCGCCACGACCCGGCCCTGACCATCCCGCCGCTGCCGTCGATCGCACCGGCCGCCGAACTCGACAAGTTCGACGACGACACGATCGGTTTCGCCAGGACGCAACTGGTGCGCGGCCAGAACCGGCTCGTCTCTGCCTTGCGGCAGGCGACGCGCCATATCGGACTGGTCACGGCATGACGCAGGTCGGCGGTCGCCTCCAGCTTTGATCGCCGCGCCAAGGAGCGGATGCGGATATCCGACGCCCTTGGTTCCAAGAGGTTTTGCGGCCGCGACTGCCGTCGATACCGTCGGTAGTTGGCACGGGGCACCGGGCACGATATTCCCGCCGGGCGACGGCGGGAGGCGCGGCGAATGAACGACAGCGAGGTTGGCGTCCTCATCGCGGGCGGCGGTCCCTTCGGGCTGATGCTGGCGAACGAACTGGGGCGGCGCGGCGTCACGGCCGCCTTGTTCGATGCCAAGCCCTCGACCGCATTCAATCCGCAGGCGAACGCCACGCAGGCACGCACGATGGAGCACTATCGCCGCCTCGGCTTCGCCGACGAGATTCGGCGGCTCGGCCTGCCGCCGGACTACCC
>CATMOC010000192.1 GCA_950071955.1 uncultured Mesorhizobium sp.
ATTGTCGGCCAGACCCCACCCCTCCAGCACGACGGCGAACTTCCCGCCGAGCGCGGCGCCTGAGAACGCGCCGGCGAGGATGCCGATCAGCGTGATGCCGATCTGCACGGCCGACAGGAACCGGCCGGGTTCCTCCGCGAGCCTCAGCGCAGCCCGCGCACCAGCCTTGCGCTGCTCGGCCATCAGCATCAGCCGCGGCTTGCGCGACGAGACGACCGAAAGCTCCGACAGCGCGAAGACGCCGTTGAGGAGGATGAGGCAGGCGGCAACGATCAGCTCGAACATGGCCATACAGGCGGTAGAGCTTCGGGGGTCGCTGGTCAACACGCAGGCCGGCGGGAGGGACGCCCCTGTGCGCACGAGGAGGCGAACGGCAGAGTGTGAAACGCGGCACAGACTGCGGCCCCGCACGGCTGATAGGCTATGCGGACATAAGAAGTGTGTCGCCGTCCCTGGTACGGCGATCGCAAGCGTCCGCCAGCGGGGGCGGTGGGCGCCATTCCCATCGGGGCACCGACGCCGTGCAGCCGCGACAGCGGCACGAAACCACGGCACAACGAAGGGAGCAGCAACATGACCTCCGAAATCTTCGAACTGCCCAAGGAGCCGGAATACACGGGCCGCATGCTCGTGGTGGGACGTCCCCACAAGAGCAGCGAGGCCCAGAGGGCGATCAAGAATGCGGTGGGCCTCAACATCGCCAGTTCACGCGACTACGAAGGCCAGAGCGTCACCGCGGAATCCATAGAGAGCGGCGACGGCATCTACTTCGACGAGATCGGCGTGGCGGTCGTGACGCCCTCGGACGCCGACCAACTCGGCCGCATGACGACGATGTCGGCGCTCGCCGAAAGTGCCGAAGGCCCGGTCCTCGAACCGGAGCAAATGATGTATGCGCTCGGCGGGGATTACAGTGACTACGTCCGTGGCTTCCGGGATGCGACGAACGCGCTTGCGGATCGTTACGCGGCTGCGGAGTCGTGGCCGGAAGGCATCAGCGCCGCGGAAGCCGAAGCGCTTGCGGTCGGCACCACCTGGGGTCTGCAGAAGACCCGCACGGTGGCTTCCAGCCCCTTCCTCCAGGGACGGACCGGAAGGGGCATCAAGGTCTGCGTGCTGGATACCGGCATGGACCTCAACCATCCAGACTTTGCCGGCCGCAACATCACCAGCCGCTCCTTCGTGCCGGGCGAGGCTGTCCAGGACCAGAACCGGCACGGAACCCACTGCATCGGCACGGCCTGCGGCCCGAAGGAACCCGCCGACGGAACGACCGACCGCTATGGAGTGGCCTACGAGGCAGACATCTTCGCTGGCAAGGTGTTGAGCAATGCCGGAAGCGGGGCGGACGGCTGGATCCTCGCCGGCATCAACTGGGCCGTGGCGAGCCGCTGCGAGGTGATCTCGATGTCGCTTGGCGCGATGGCCACCGACTCAGGCTTCTCGCAGGCCTACGAGAACGCTGCGCTGGCTGCTTTGAACGTGGGTTCCCTGATCGTTGCCGCCGCCGGCAATGATTCGCGCTTCGGGCTGAAGCCCGTCAGCCGGCCGGCCAATTCCCCATCCATCATGGCGGTCGGCGCACTGGACCAGAACCTGCGCCGCGCGGCGTTTTCCAACGTCACCTTCCATGCTCCGCACGGCAAGGTGGATATTTCCGGCCCCGGTGTCGACGTGCTTTCGGCCATCCCGGTAGCGATGGGAACACACGGCACGTTGTCGGGCACCAGCATGGCAACTCCGCACGTTGCCGGTATCGCCGCCCTGATCGCCGAATCCGGCGCCTCCTATCGCGGCAGCGCCCTTTGGCAGCGCCTCGTCGCGACGGCGGAAGCCGTCTCGGGCGAACCTGCCGGCCATGTAGGTTCCGGAATCGTGCAGGCGCCCTACCTCCGGAACGTCATCGTCAAGCCGTTGCCCTGGTGGTGGTGGAAATTCTTCTCCCCGAGCGGCCAGGCGACGGCGCAGGCAGCCGAATAGCGGTCGTCGCAGGACAGGAGTAGCCTGGAGCGCCGCCACGACGGCGGCGCTCGCAACCTGGAGAGTAGCATGAGCGACGAGAAGAATGCGGCGGCCCGCCGCTACGTATGTGTGGTCGATCCGAAGGTGACGAGTCTCGACGTGGTCGCCGGGAAGCTGGCCCAGCGAGGCATCGCCGTCGACGACAGGCTCGATTTCATTAGCACCCTCATCATTCATGGTAATGAGAGCGACGTCAGCGCCGCCTCCGGCGACATCGAGGGCATCACCAGCGTCGAACCCGAGGGCACCATGAGAACCCAATAGACCGCACGCAAGCGCGCTCGGTCGACGAACGATCCGACGTATGCGGACATGCCTGACCGCCGGCAACGATCCTTGTTTTTCTTCAACGACTTCCACTTGCCGACTGAATCGATTTGAGAGACCGCCCGCTTCATTCTTCGCTTGAAGCGGGAAGGTCCGCGCGATAGGCGGAAGCCTCTGAACCCAGGAGGCCGCCTTGTCCGACGCCCGCGTCACGACCCGCACCGAGACCGATACCTTCGGCGCCATCGATGTTCCCGGCGACCGCTACTGGGGCGCGCAGGCGCAGCGCTCGCTCGGCAATTTCAGGATCGGTTGGGAGAAGCAGCCGCTGTCGATCGTGCGGGCGCTCGGCATCGTCAAGCGCGCCGCGGCGGAAGCCAACATGGCGCTCGGCCGGCTCGATCCGCAGCTTGGAAAGGCGGTCGTCGCCGCTGCCCAGGAGGTGATCGACGGCAGGCTGAACGATCATTTTCCGCTGGTCGTCTGGCAGACCGGGTCCGGCACACAGTCGAATATGAACGCGAACGAGGTGATCTCCAACCGCGCGATCGAGATGCTCGGCGGCACGATGGGCTCGAAGAAGCCGGTCCATCCCAACGACCACGTCAACATGAGCCAGTCGTCCAACGACACCTACCCGACGGCCATGCATGTCGCCTGCGCCGAGCGCATCGTGCACGACCTCGTACCTGCGCTGAAGCACCTGCATGCCGCCCTCGACGCCAAGGCGAAGGAATTCGACCACATCGTCAAGATCGGCCGCACACACACGCAGGACGCCACGCCGCTGACGCTCGGCCAGGAATTTTCCGGCTATGCCGCGCAGGTCGACTCGTCGATCAGGCGCATCGAGCAGACGCTGCCCGGCCTGTGCGAACTCGCGCAGGGCGGCACGGCGGTGGGCACCGGCCTCAACGCACCCGTCGGCTTCGCCGAGAAGGTCGCCGAACGCATCGCAGACATCACCGGCATCGCCTTCGTCACCGCGCCCAACAAGTTCGAGGCGCTGGCCGCGCACGATTCCATGGTTTTTGCCCACGGCGCCATCAATTCGGCGGCGGCCGCCTTGTTCAAGATTGCCAACGACATCCGCTTCCTCGGCTCGGGCCCGCGCTCGGGGCTCGGCGAACTGGCGCTGCCGGAAAACGAGCCGGGCTCGTCGATCATGCCGGGCAAGGTGAACCCGACCCAGTCGGAGGCGCTGACGCAGGTCTGCGTGCAGGTCTTCGGCAACAACGCCGCGCTAACCTTCGCCGGCAGCCAGGGCCATTTCGAGCTGAACGTCTACAATCCGTTGATGGCCTACAACTTCCTTCAGTCGGTGCAGCTGATGTCCGACGCCGCGCGCTCCTTCACCGACAATTGCGTGGTCGGTATCGAGGCGCGAGAGGACAACATCAAGGCAGCTCTCGAGCGCTCGCTGATGCTGGTCACCGCGCTCGCGCCGAAGATCGGCTACGACGCCGCCGCTAAGATCGCCAAGACCGCGCACAAGAACAACACGACGCTGCGCGAGGAGGCGCTGGCCACTGGCCTCGTGACGGGCAAGGAGTACGACCGCATCGTGCGGCCGGAGGAGATGACCAGGCCGGGATAATTCGCAACGTCGAGGAACAGTCGACCCTATCGTTCACGATTATCGAACGTTGAGTAGGCAATCGCACCACTATTAGTTTCCAACGGAACGGCTATCTTCAGCCCTACCGAAACCGGAGACACCTTCCCCATGTCCAACAGCGCCATCCTCCTCGTGGCACGCCTCCTCCTCTCCTTCATGTTCATCATGTCGGGCCTGTCCAAGTTCGGCGACATCGCCGGCACGGCGGGCTACATCGGCTCGGTCGGCCTGCCTGCCGCTACCGCTCTTGCCTGGCTCACGGCCATCTTGGAGACTCTTGCCGGCATCGCCGTCCTCGTGGGCTTCCAGACGCGCATCGCCGCGCTCCTGCTGGCCGCCTTCTGCGTGGCCTCGGCGGTTCTTTTCCACGCCGACTTCTCAGACCAGGCGCAGATGATCTCCTTCATGAAGAACCTGACCATCGCCGGCGGTTTCCTGACGCTCTGGGTCGCCGGCCCCGGCACGATCTCGGTCGACGCCCGGTCGGGGTCGCTCGCGACCGCCTGACGATACCGACCAACACATCGAACTCGATCGGCCCGGCCCTGCGCCGGGCCGCTCTGCGTCTGCCGATGCCCGATCGCTGATGACACCCAGCTTGAAACGGAGCATCATGCGGTGAGAAGGGTGGACCCGCCATGCTCCGAGATCCCGGCCTGCTGATTGCCCGCCTGCTGCTCGGCAGCCTGTTCGCCATGGCAGCCATCTCGAAGCTGTCGAACGTGGATGGCACCGCCGCCTATTTCGCCTCACTTGGCATGCCGCTGCCGATGCTTGTCACCTGGGGTTCGGCCGCGTTCGAACTTCTGGCCGGGCTGGCGGTCCTCGTCGGGTTCCAGACGGCGATCGCTTCCCTCCTGCTCGCGCTGTTCAGTGCGGTGGCGGGCTATCTCGGCCACTACGGCCAGGGCGGAGGCGACCCGATGATGACGCTCATGCACGATCAGGCCTTCGCCAAGGACCTCGCCATGGCCGGCGGCTTCGTGGCGCTGGCGATCGCCGGTCCGGGTGCCTGGTCGGTCGACGGGTGCCGGTCGGGCCGCGAGACATCGCCCGAACACCGCGGCGGAGGGCATCCGCTCAAGCTTGGCTGAGCCGGCTCCGGACGTCCTCGAGCGTAGCCCGGTCGGCTTCGCCGCGCTCCCGCCGCGACGCCACCAGACAAGCCTGGGACTTCAGGATCACTCCGTCCTCCAGCACTCTCAGATGGTTCGCACGCAGCGTCGATCCGGTCGTGGTGATGTCGACGATGACGTCGGCCGAACCGGCGGCAGGCGCGCCTTCTGTGGCGCCCAGGCTCTCGACGATCCGGTAGACCTGGATGCCGTGCATCTGCGAGAAGAATTGTTGGGTCAGTCGCCAGTACTTCGTGGCGATCCTGAGCCGCCGCCCGTGGCGCTGGCGGAAATCCGCCGCGACGTCGTCGAGGTCCGCCATGGTCGTCACGTCGAGCCAGATGTCGGGCACGGCCACCACGACGTCCGCCTGCCCGAAACCGAGACGCGCCTCGACCGAGACGTGCGCCTCCCAGTCGGCCATGCTCTCGCGCACGAGATCCTCGCCCGTCACGCCGAGATCGACGCTGCCCTGACCGAGTTCGCTCGCGATCTCGGAGGCCGACAGGAACGCCACCTCGATGTCGTCGCGCCCTTCGACATGCGCGCGATAGCGCCGCTGGTCCGACGGCTCCACGACTGGGAGCCCCGCACCCGCAAAAACGTCCAGCGCCTGCTCGCGCAGCCGGCCTTTCGAGGGAAGTGCGATGGTGATGCTCATAGGCGCGACTCCCGCGCAGTTTGCAGACGCAGAGCAAGCACCCCCTCACCGTCATGCTTCCCGGCGGGCAACTGTACAGGGAGCAATGATTGGAGGCGCATCACCCCTGCCCCCGCAGCGCTTCGATGCGGTCGAGCCAGACCGAGAACCCGACGCCGGGAATGGGTCTTTTCGCGCCCAGCAGCGTCAGCAGCCGGTCGTAGCGACCGCCGCCGACGAGCGGCCGTGTCGCGTCGCCGGCGAAGATTTCGAAGACCAGTCCCGTATAGTAGTCGAGCGGACGGCCGAAGGCGGCGTCGTAGGTAATGGCTGCCGAAGCAAGCCCGTGGCGACGCACCGCCTCGGCGCGCGCCGAAAACCGCTCCAGCGCCGCGCCCAGCGAAATGCCGGCGCCGGCGGCGAAACCTTCCAGCGCGTCGGCGGCGGTATCGAGCGGCGCGCGGATGGCGAGGAAGCTTCGCAGCGCCTCGAAGGCCTCAGACGACAGCCGCACGCTTCTCAGTTCCGCCTTCTCGATCAGCCGCCGCGCGATCTCGTCGGGCGTGCGCCCCAGCGCAGGCGACAGGCCAGCCTCCTCCATGCCTTCCGCGATATGCGCGGCGAGTGCCGCCGGCTCCCCGTCGGCCACGAGTTCGGCGACGCGGGAAGGCAACGCCGCATTCTTGGGTGGATTGGCGAGGTCGGCGAGCGCCGAGGCGAGCATGTCCGCCGAGCCGAAGGCGCGCGCCAGCCGCATGCGCCAGCCGCGCGGCAGGCCGAGCGCCGCCAGCACCGCCTCGAACACTGACTGGTCGCCGAGCGTTACGGCAAGCGTCCGCCCCGGCAGCGCCAGCGATACCAGCGCATGCGCGTCGGCCACCGAGCGCGCGTCGGCCATCGCGGCGTCCGTCTCGCCCAGATCCTCGATGCCGGCCTGGAAGAACTCGTTGCCGCCCTCGCGCCGCTGGCGGAACACCTCCCCAAGATAGGCGTAGCGGCGCGGCGTGCCGGCCTGGCTGGCGATGTGGTCGAGGCAGACGGGGATGGTGAATTCCGGCCGCAGGCAGAGCGCCGCGCCCGTCTCGCTCTCGGTAAGGAAGATCCGCCGCCGCAGGTCCTCGCCGGCCATGTCGAGGAAGGGATCGGCCGGCTGGATCACCGGAACGTCGACGAGATCGGCCCCGCGCGCGGCGAAGAGCGCGGTGATGTCAGGCGCGATGGCAGGGAAGCGGGTCATGCGTCAAGAACCTGCCTTCTCCCCTTGTGGGAGAAGGTGGATTGGCGCGTAGCGCCAAGACGGATGAGGGG
>CATMOC010000193.1 GCA_950071955.1 uncultured Mesorhizobium sp.
ATCGTGGTTTCCTTCCCGGAGCGGTCTTCGGACTGCTTCTCCCGCGGTGCGATCATCTGGATCCACAGGACGACCGAAAGGATCGCGAAGCCGCAACCGACCACGAGAATGAACGGGTAGTAGGGGATCGCGAGGGTCATCGACACCTCGCCACGGTTCGACAGGACGTGCGCGTGCTTGACAAGTTGCACGGCGATCACGGCGCAAAGCGCACCGGAGACCAAGAGCACCAAGCGATGGAGGATGTCGGTCACACGGCTGGGCAGCCAGGTCGTCAGCATCTCGACGCGGATGTTGCCGTCGCGCAGCTGATTCAGCGGCAGGGCGAGAGCGATCACCAGCGCGCCCATGAATGCAGTCAGTTCGTGCGCTCCGGTGACCGGCGTCTCGAAGGGCGGCCGCCGCAGGACGATGTTCAGCGAGGTCATCACGATCATGCCGACGAGGCACAGGGCCGCGAGGATCGCGAGGACGTTCGCCACCAGCCTCGCCGCCGCCATAAGTCGTCCTGCTTGCTGCTGCACCGCCTCACCCCGGTTGGTTTCGATTGCCGGCTCCGGGCCGGCGATGTGGGGACCGCCTGCGCGCGGTCCCCTGGAGAGCCCGAGGGTCGGCCGTCGCCGGCCGGTCCTCGAGATTCGTCTCCTACTGGCGTTCCTTCATCGCGGCAGTGACGAACTCCAGGACTTCCGCGCCGGGCAGACCCTTCGCCTTCATCTCGTCCACCCATTGGGTGCGGATCGGCTTGAGCAGTTCCTCGAACTTGGCCTTGGCCTCGGGCGTCGGCTCGATGATCTCGTTGCCCTGTTCGAGCACGTAGGCCCGGCCGGCCGCCTGGGCATTGTCGAGCGCTTCGCCGAGCCCGACGACCGCCGCTTCGCTGGCCTCGTCGATCGCCTTCTGGACGTCCGGCGAGAGGCCTTCCCATTTCTGTTTGTTCATGGCGACCCAGAAATTGGCCGGGCGGATGTTGAGGTCGGTCGTGTAGTCGACGACCTCACCGATCTTCGCCGCCTGTACGGATGCGAGGTTCGACACCATGCCCTGAACGATGCCGCGCTGCAGCGCGAGGTAGGTTTCGCCGAAGGGCATTCCCACCGGCGTTCCACCGAGGGCTTCGATCAGCGGAACGTCGCTGCCGGTGCCGCGGATCTGCATGCCTTTCAGGTCTTCAGGCGTTCTGACCGGCTGCTTGGTGTGCAGGTAGCCGATCGCGTCGGTGAAAAGGTAGAGCAGATGGACTTCGTCCCACTCCTTCGGCTGATATTTCTTGTAGAAGTCCCACGTCACGAGGCTGGCTTGGCGGCTGCTCGTCCAGCCAAGCGGGATGTCGGCGATGCGCGTCATCGGGAACTGGCCCGGGTTCCAACCCGATGCGGCCGCGGCGATGTCGGAAATGCCGTTGACGATGCCGTCATAAGCCTGAGGCCCGCTGGTCAGCGTGCCGCCGTAGTAGAATTCGATCTTGACCTTCCCGTCGGTCTTCTTTTCGACGTCATCGGCCCACGAGCGTATGGCCTTGACCATGTAGTGTTCCGGCTGCTGCCAGATGCTGAACGACAGCTTCGTGACATCCTGAGCTGAGGCGAAGCCGGTGAGCACGCCAATGCAGGCAAAAACGGATGCCACCAAGACAAGCAATCTCTTCATAACGCACCTCCCTATGTTGTTATATTCGCAACACTATTTTTTGTTTTGTTGATCTAGATCATGGACAATGGCAATTGTCAAACCAGAAGCCCGTATATCAGGTAAATCTGGCTTGAAGAATGTTGCTTATATCACAACAGAAACTATCGATGAGGAGCACTTGCATGCAACTGGATGGTCTGACCGCCGTGATCACCGGCGCCGCAACCGGGATTGGCCGCGCTTCCGCTCGCCTCTTCTGCGCGGAAGGAGCAAAGGTGGTGATCGCCGACATCAACGAGAAGGATGGGGAAGCGACCGCCGAAGAGATCAGGGCTACCGGCGGCAGTGCGATCTTCGCCAGGACCGACCTGACGCGACTGGAAGAGTTGAAAGCGGCGGTCGGAATGGCGGTATCGCGGTTCGGCCGGCTCGACATATTCTTCCACAATGCGGGCGTCGCCGGTCCGGGCCGGCTGTCGCTGACCACCGAGGATGCCTACGATCAGATCATGGCGATTCACATGAAGGCCGGCTTCTTCGGAGCAAAGTTCGCCGCCGCCGAGATGGCGAAGACCGGTGGCGGCTCGATCCTGTTCACCGGATCGGGCCTGGGACTTCGACCTTCGGGTCAGTCGCCGGCCTATTCCGCATCCAAGGCCGGACTGCTGATGCTGACGCGCTCCCTCGCGGTCGGCCTCGCTGCCGACGGAATACGCGTCAACGCGATCTGCCCCGGGCCGATCGACACGACGCCGCTCTGGAAGGGCGTCCTCGAACGGAATCCCGAAATAGAGAGCAAGGCCTATGCGGAGATGAACAGGCAGGTTCGTCCGATCAAGCGCATGGGCAACCCGGAGGAAATGGCACGCGCCGCGCTTTTCCTCGTCTCGCCCGGTTCCTCCTACATCACAGGCGTCGCGCTGCCGGTCGACGGCGGCGGCTCCATGAGCTGATCAGCCGGGCGCGGCGCGCGCGGCGTCGCGAAATTCGGGGCGACCGTCGCGGCTCATCCAGACCTGTCCGCCATTGCAGTCGACGATGTTTCCCGTGATCCATCCCGACACGTCGGAGGCGAGATAGAGCGCGATGTCCGCGATTTCCTCGGGCTGTCCCATGCGCTGCATGGGGACGTTGCTCAACAGCTGGTCCAGTTGTTCCGGTCCCCGGTTGCGGGACGTCCGCGGCGTCTCGACGAGGCCTGGCGCGAGGGCATTGACGCGAATGTAGGGGGCGAGTTCCAGGGCCATCGACCGCGTGAGACTGACGATCGCTGCCTTGGCGGCCGAATAGGCTGGCATGCCAGCCCACGGGATCGAAGCCGTGATCGACGCCATGTTGACGATGCTCCCGGACTGCCTCTCCCACATCACCCGTCCCACGGCCTGGCTGCAGAGAAACGTACTCTTGAGATTGACCGTCATGGTCATGTCCCAGTCCGTCTCCGAGATGCTGAGAAGACGGCCTATGCGGAAGTTCGAACCGCTCGCGCCGCCGGCATTGTTGACCAGCACGTCGATCCTGCCGAACCGCGCGAGAGTGCGGCGAACCATTTCATCGACCTGGTCCGAGCGCGTCACGTCCGTGCGGACGGCCAGAGCCTCCGATCCCTCGGCGGCGAACCGGGCGGCCAATGAAGTCGCAGCCTCTTCGTCGAGGTCGGCGATCACAACCTTCGCGCCGCAGGTCTGCAGGGCGACGCTGATCGCGCGACCGATGCCCTGGCTGCCTCCAGTGACGATCGCCACCTTGCCCTCCATGTCGAGATCCTTGAGTCGCATCCGCTCTTCCCTTCTCCGGATTTGCCGAACCGGCAACCGGACCACGGTGCCAGATGGGCTAAAAAGAGACGTGGTCCGTCTCTCTATTCGAAACTTGCCGCCAAACCCGGCGGAGCCCGCCTTTTGAGCGGTACGCCACGCAATGCTGTCAATCGTCGTGTTCGGGATCGCATGACTGAACCAGCGCGACGCATTGAATGTAAACATAAAATCTTGTCGGTGGGCAACCGTCGACTGAGCACTCGCGGTGGAAAGCGAGGTCGCGCTTCACCCCGTCGGCGGCGGCGAAGTTGCTTGACTTCGCCAACAGGGGCAGGCATCTTCGGCATCGTTGCGTTTATGACAACGATTGGCCATGGCATTACTGGTCGAAAAATCGTCGCTCAAGACCGTGGAGAAAGCGGTTCGCATTCTCCAGGAGTTCTCTCACGACCGCCCGGAGATATCCGTCAGCGAACTGAGCCGCGCGCTCGGAATTCACAAGAGCATCGTTTCCCGGCTGGTTTCGACGCTGTGCCGGAGCTCGCTGCTTCACCAGGATCCGGAGACGCGCAAGATCCGCATAGGCGTCGGGGCGTTCCGCCTCGGATCGATCTACGCGAGCCGCCAGGAAATCGTCAGGAAGGCGACGCCGTTTCTGGCCGCGCTGGTATCGCGCATCGGCCAGTCGGCCCATGCGATGGTGCTGGACGGTTCCAACGGGCTGGTCGTGGCGACGGTCGAAAGTCCGAGCGCCCTGCGGGTCATCATGAGGGTCGGTGAGCACCGGCACCTCCACTCGACGGCTAGCGGCAAGGTGTTTCTCGCCTTCTCCCCGCCGACCCTGCTCGAATCCATCGTCAAGGAGCCGGGCCTTGTTCGGCACACCCCGGCCACGATCACCGATCCGGACGTGCTGCGCATGGAACTCGAGACGGTGAAGGCGACACGCATCGGCTGGAACAACGGCGAGAACCATGCGGGAGCCGGCGGCGTCGCGGCGCCCGTTCTCGACGATGGCGGCCACGTGGTGACGACATTGTCCGTCGTCTATCCCCTGAACGTCCCCACGGAGGCGCAAAAGCAGGAGATCGCCGCGCAGACCCTTGCGGTCAGCGAGAAGCTGTCGGAGTATTTCCGTTCCGAGGGGCGATCACGGTTGCGCAAGCAATAGCGCCCTCACAGCGGCTGCGACGCCGGTGCAAGGACGACTCTTTCGCGCGATGGATTCTCTGGGTCCTCTTGCGGTTCACGGCACGGGGGACCGCTGCTGGGTCTTTCACGCGCGATCACCTGGCGTCTTCGTGTTCGCGCGGCGGGAAAGCTGCTGGTCGGCGATGACGCCGATGAGGATGACGGACCCCATGACGGCGAAGTTGAGCGAACTGGGGATGCCGAGCAGGTTGACGAGGTTCTGCAGAACCTGCAGCAGGACCACGCCGAGCACGACGCCGAGGATGGAGCCTTCGCCGCCGCGCAGAGAGCATCCGCCGAGCACCGCCGCGGCGATCGCGTAGAGCTCGTAGAAGTTTCCGTGCGAGGACGGCGAGATGGAACGCGTGTACATGGCGATGAACACCGCTGCAACGGCGGTCAGCCCGCAGCAGATGACGTAGGCGGTGATGATGACGCGGTGGGTGTCGATGCCGCTGTAGCGCGCCGCCTCCTCGTTCTTTCCGACCGCGAAGAGGTGCCGGCCGAAGACGGAACGGTGCAGGATGAACCCCATGACGACGGTGATCGCGAGGAATGCGATCAGGCTGTGCGGGACGCCGTAGAAGCGGCCGGCGGTCAGCCATTCCAGCATGGGAAAGCTGGCCCCGAACGGGAAGCCCGCGGTCGCGTCCTCGGTATAGTAGCGTGCCGCGCCGCGGTAGATCAGTAGCCCGCACAAGGTAACCACGAAGGGCGGCAGACCCATCCTCGAAATCAGGAGGCCATGGGCCAGGCCCATCAGGCAGCCGAGCCCCAGCACCACCGCGAAGGCGACGGCCGGGCTGACCGTGCCGTTCGCCACGAGATCAACGAAGACGACACCCAGCAGCGCGATGATGGAGCCGACGGAAAGCTCGATGCCGCCGGAGATGATCACGAAGGCCTGGGCGACGGCGAAGATGCCGAACAGGCCGATGAGGTTGGCGGTGTTGGCGAGATTGATCGGCGACACGAACCTCGGATTGATGATCGCGACGACCGTCCCGACCACGATGATGAGGACCAGGAGCCCGAGATCCTTGCGGCTGATCAGGCTGATCATGAGGTATGTCGTTCCAGGCGTGGCACGTGCGCGGCGGGGCGGCCGACCGCGAGCGACATGATCGCCGCTTCGCTCAGCGCATCCCGTTCCAGATGCCCCGAAATGCCACCTTCGTGCATGACGGCAACCCGGTCGCTGACCCCGATGACCTCTTCCATGTCGGACGATATCATGAGAATGCCGGCGCCGGCGTCCGCGAGTTCGCGCATCAGCCGGTAGATCTCGTTCTTCGCCCCGACGTCGATGCCACGGGTCGGCTCGTCGAAGATCAGCGCCTTCGGCGCCATCGACAGCCACTTGCCGAGAACCACCTTCTGCTGGTTGCCGCCCGACAGCGATCCGGCGGTAACCGACAACGACGGCGTGCGGATGTCCAGACGGTCGCGCTGCGAGGCGGCTTCCGCCTCCTCCAGCGCCAAATCGATCAGGCCGCGGCGCGAAAAGCGCGCGACGTTCGCGAGGGTGACGTTTGACCGGATCGGGAAGTCGAGCACGAGACCGGATCTCTTGCGGTCCTCGGGAACGAGGAAGAGGCGGCGTGCGATCGCCGCCCTCGGCCGGCCCGGCGGCAGCCGCGCGCCTTCGATCCACACCTCTCCGGCGACCGGCGCATCGAGGCCGAAGACCGTGCGGGCGAGTTCGGTCCGCCCGGACCCGACCAGCCCCGCGAGCCCGAGGATCTCGCCACGCCGGACGCGCAGATCGACGGTGCGCCCGGGACGGTAGGACGTGCTCACGCCGCGAAGCTCGAGCACCGCCTCGCCGGGCGGGCCGGCGGGCGGCCGGTAGACGGTCGTGAGATCGCGGCCGATCATGTGCCTGATCATCGTGTCGGCGCGGATTTCGGCGCGGGTGAGTTCCGCCACGCAGCGCCCGTCGCGCAGCACGACGACGCGGTCCGCCGCCTGCTCGACCTCGGCAAGGCGATGGGTGACGAGGATCACCGCCACACCTTCGGCCTTGAGTCTCGCAACGACGGCCAGCAGGCGCTCGGTCTCGGACGCGGTCAGGCTCGACGTCGGCTCGTCCATAATGACGAGCCTGGCGCGCATCGAAAGCGCCTTGGCGATCTCAACCAACTGCTGCTGCCTTCATTCGACCCTAAAGCCCAACGCGATGTGCTGAAAACTGGACTGCCTGCTTCGCCGGGCGCTGCGGCGACGACTGCCAGACTTGCGGCTCCCGCTGCGGCACATCGTGGGGCGCCTCGGTCTGGCCTTCGCGCTGGCCGTGCCGGCTCTCATCCTGTGGGTCCTCATCTCCTCCGCACCGTTCGTACTCCAG
>CATMOC010000194.1 GCA_950071955.1 uncultured Mesorhizobium sp.
TCGTGGCTCCGACCTTGACCTTGAGGACGGGACGGTCGGCCGCCGCGCGTGCCTGACCGGCCATTTCCTCCGGATCGCCGAGCGAGATCGTGAAGGCGGTGACGACCGGCCGCGGCAGCACCCGGCAGACACGCATGTGCGTATTGTGCCCGAGGCTCTTCGCCTCGAGGTCCCACAGCGCGCAGTCGACGGCGTTGCGGGCTGCGCCAGGCCGCATGGCCGACAGGAGTTCCTCGCGCGACAGGCCTCGTTCGATGTCGCCGCGCACCGCCTCCACCGCGTCGAGCACGTTCGCCACCGTCTCGCCGTAGCGCCCGTATGGAACGCACTCGCCGCGACCGGCATGGTCGCCCTGGCGGATCGTGCAGGTGATCACTTCCGCCTCGGTCTTGGAACCGCGCGAGATCCTGAAACTTCCCGCGATGGGGAACCGTTCGGTTTCGAGATGGAGCGAATGGGCCATGGGAATTTCCGATGCCGGAACTGGCGGGCCGCATCCTACAAATCGACACGGCCGCATCCAACGGTTAATAGTCCTTCCCATGTTGGACAAGCATCAGGCGGACGAAACTCTGCAAGATATATCCGAGCCGCCCCGCCGTGCCACCGTGGAGCGGCGGGCGGAAGGCGGGCGATTGAGCGTTTCGCTCGGAGGGCCATGGCTGACGCGCACGGTTGGAAGCGTCGATCCCGAATTGCGCAAGCTGGAGCGTGAGACGGGCGCGGGCTCGCTCGTCATCGACCTGTCTTCCGTCACGCGGATGGATACGGCCGGCGCTTGGGTCATCAAGCGGCTCGCCGTGGCGCACGAGAAGGCGGGGCACAAGGTCGAAATCCGCGAGGCGGGGCCGACGGAGACGATCCTGCTCGCCGCCGTCGACGACGCGGTCAGGCAGGATATTCCCCCAGACGAGGGCCGGCGCCGGTTCGGGCCGGTGGCGATGCTGGAGGGGATCGGGCGGGTTGTCTCGCAGGGCGGCGAGGAATTCCTGCTGGCGATGCACATCCTGGGTGCAACCGTCCGAGGCTCCCAGATGAAGCGCGGGCGCGGCCACGGCGTGAACGTCGCAGCGATCGCGACCCAGATCGACCGGATGGGCATCGGCGCCATCCCCGTGATCCTGTTGATGTCGACGATCGTCGGGGCGATCGTGGCGCAGCAGGGCGCTTTCCAGTTGCGCTATTTCGGCGCGGAAATCTTCGTCGTCGATCTGGTCGGCATTCTCGTACTGCGCGAAATGGGCGTGCTCCTGACCGCGATCATGATCGCCGGCCGAACCGGCAGCGCGATCACTGCCGAAATCGGCTCGATGAAAATGCGCGAGGAAGTCGACGCGCTGACGGTGATAGGCCTCAACCCGATCGGCGTCCTGGTCTTTCCGAGGCTGGTGGCGCTCGTCATCATCCTGCCGTGCCTCACGGTGGCGTCGAACGTGGCGGCTATCATCGGCGCGATGGGCGTAGGCTGGGTCTATTCCGGCATCACCCCGGAGGCGTTCTTCGACCGCATGAGTTCGGCGATCGACTACACGAGCGTTCTATCGGGCCTCATCAAAGCCCCATTCATGGCATTGATCATCGGCATCATCGCGTCGGTGGAGGGTATGAAGGTTGGCGGCAGCGCGGAATCGCTCGGACGTCACGTCACCGCATCGGTGGTGAAGGCCATCTTCGTCGTCATCGTCGTGGACGGGTTCTTCGCAATCTTTTACGCGGCGATCGATTTCTAGTTTCCTGGGCAGCGGCGGCAATGGCAACCAGCATCGATACCGGCGCGCCTGAGGGCACGGACCAAGAAATCGTCCTTTCGGTGCGAGACGTGAGGGTTGCCTTCGGCGATCAGGTGGTGCTCGACGGGTTGAATCTCGACGTCTACCGCGGCGAGATCCTCGGCTTCGTCGGTGCATCGGGTGCCGGCAAGTCGGTCCTGCTGCGCACGGTGCTCGGACTGAACAAGAAGCAACACGGCACGATTAGGCTCTTCGGCGTCGACATCGACAACGTCAGCGACCAGGAGCGGATGAGCCTGGACATGCGCATGGGCATGCTCTTCCAGCATGGAGCGCTGTTTTCCGGCCTCACCGTCCTCGAAAACATCCAAGTTCCGATGCGCGAATACCTCGACCTGCCGAAGCCGCTGATGAACGAACTCGCACGCCTGAAGATCGAACTGGTCGGGCTGCCGGCCAATGCGGCGTCGAAATACCCCTCGCAGCTCTCGGGCGGAATGATCAAGCGCGCGGCGCTTGCCCGGGCGCTTTCGCTGGATCCAGCCATCGTCTTCCTCGACGAGCCGACCTCGGGACTCGATCCGATCGGCGCGGCCGACTTCGACGAACTCGTCGCCAAGCTGCGGGACACGATGGGCCTGACCGTCTATATGGTGACCCACGACCTTGACAGCCTGTTCTCCGTCTGCGACCGGGTCGCGGTTCTGGGCCAGAAGCGGGTCCTTGTCGAAGGGCCGGTGAGCTATATGCTCACGGTCGAGGACCCGTGGGTCAAATCCTACTTCCGGGGCAAGAGGGCGCGGCAGATCGATCCGGCCGCCCATACCAAGAACCACTCGGCCGGAGCGGCAAGCTGATGGACACCAAAGCCAACTATGTTTCGGTCGGCATCTTCACGCTGGTACTGGTCTTCGGCCTTTTCGCGATGATCTACTGGAGCTTCGGTATAAACACGGGCGGCGACACGACGTTGCTGCGCGTGCGGATACCGGGTTCCGCCGCCGGCCTCGGCCGCGGAAGCGCGGTGCTGTTCAACGGCATCAAGGTGGGCGACGTGCGCCGCGTCTATATCGACGTCAACAACCCGACCGTCGCGATCGCCGACACCGAGGTCGACCGGCTGACGCCGATCACCGCCTCCACGCGCGCCGACATCGGCCTGGCGGGCCTGACGGGGCAAGCGAGCATCGAACTGAAGGGCGGCAATCCCGACGAACCGAACCTGCTCGTCACCGCGGAAGCGGAGAACACGATCCCGGAGATCGAGGCCAACCCTTCCGCGGTCACCAACCTCCTCCAGACCGCGCAGGACATTTTCAAGCGCGCAGATTCCGTGCTCAACACGCTGGAGGGCTTCACCACCGACGTGCGCGGCCCGATGACCAGCACGGCACAGAACATCGAGGTGTTCTCGCAGGCTCTGAGCCGCAACGCCGACGGCGTCGACAAATTCCTCGCCAATTTCGGAGAGCTTTCCGAAACGATCGGCGAGGTCTCGGGGCGGCTTGATTCCACGCTTGCGGCGGCCGAGAACCTCTTGAATTCGGTCGACCGCGACAAGGTGGGCGAGATCGTCACGAACCTCGAGACGTTTACCCAGCGGCTCCAGACCGCATCGGCGGATCTCGAGGGCATCATGGAAAACGTCGATCAGACCATGGTGTCGGTGAGGGGGCTCGCGGAGAATGCGGGCGGGGTGGTGGAAAAGGCGAGCGGCATCCTGGACGACGTCCGGGCGGGTGTGCAGTCCGCGTCGAGCTCGATCGAGCGCCTGTCGACCAGCGCGACGGGAACCCTGGCGCGCGCCGACGATGTGCTCATCTCGGCCAAGACCGGCGTCGATACGGCGGTGACGTCCTTCGACCGGCTGTCGAACGATGCATCGAGCACACTGGGCAAGGTGGATGGTCTGCTCGACACCGCGCAATCGAGCATCGACGCCGCCGCGGGCTCTGTCGAGCAGGTGGCGAGGGACGCCTCAAACTCGCTCGTGCGGGTTGACGAAATCCTGGCGGGCGTCGACCCGGCCAAGGTGGACAATGCGATGACGGCGATCGAGGGCGCCGCAACCAACGCCCGGAATGCCACTCAGGACATCGCCGCCCTGGCACAGAAGTTCAACGCACGCTCCGAGGACATCGAGCAGATCATCACGGCCGCGCGCGGAATGGCCGACAACCTGAACCAGGCGTCCACACGCGTCGACGGCGTTCTCGCCAAGGTCGACACGCTGCTCGAAAGCGTCGATGCCGCAAAGGTGAACAACGCCCTGACGAGCTTCGAGACGGCAGCCGGCGACGCCCAGCGCGCCGCAAACGACGTTGCCGAATTCACCGGCCGCTTCACCGCCCGCTCCGAGGATATCGACGCCATCGTTACCGACGCGAAGGTGGTCGCGGAGAACCTGCGCCAGGCGTCGACGCGCGTTGAAGGCGTCCTCGTGCAGGCCGAGCAACTGCTCGGTTCGGGCGAGGCGGAAGGGCTGATGGCCGATGCGGGCGAGACGCTCAAGTCCTTCCGGCAGGTCGCCGACACCCTGAACTCCAGGCTGGGAACCATCCTGGACGGGCTCGGACGATTTAGCGGCCAGGGCTTGCGCGACGTCGAGGCGCTCGTGCAAGACAGCCGCCGCTCGATCAACCGCATCGAAGAGACGATCACCGAATTCGAACGCAACCCGCAGCGCATCATCACGGGTGGCGACGGGGCCGTGCGGCAGTACGACGGCCGGGTGCGGCGTTGACATCGAAGGTTCGCACGGCCAAGACACAGTGAAAGCGTTCGCGGCGGATGTCGTCGCGAAACGTCGGGGACATCAGAGTGAAGAGCAGTCGGTTTGTTGGAGTACTGTTTGGGGTGACGGCACTTGCGTCCGGGTGCGCGGCATTGCCGGGCGGCGGTCCGGCCCCGCTCGACACCTATGAGCTCACGACGCCCGACCTCACCGTATCTGGGCCGGCCAACCCCCGCACGCAGATCCTCATCGCCGAGCCGAGCGCGCTCAAGTCGCTGGACGGGCAGGACATCGTCGTCAAGCCCGCGCCGGCATCGATTCAGTTCCTGAGCGGAGCGCAGTGGGGCGACCGGCTTCCCAAGCTCGTGCAGGCCCGGCTCGCGGAAGCATTCCAGCAGTCGGAGAAGTTCGCCGGTGTGGGCAAGCCTGGCGACGGCCTGGCGATCGATTACCAGGTCGTGGTCGAGATCCGCTCCTTCGAGGTGCGTGTCCAGCCGGGCGAGCGCGCCCATGTCGAATTCTTCGTGCGCATCCTCAACGACCGCAACGGCGTCGTGCGCGCCGCGCGCAGCTTCGACGCCGCCGTTCCCGTGACGGGAACCGGAAATGATGCCCGCGTCGCGGCCATGGATGCCGCGTTCGGCACGGTGGCCTCGGCTGTCGTGGAATGGGCCGTCGGCGTAATCTGATACCATCGGCGGCCGGGCGCTCCGCCGGACTACGAGGTGTTGTTCGGATTCCATGTCGGGCCGCTGAAGCGGAGGCGGGAGCCCGACGCGGCGTGGCCGGATACCCGGCCGGGCTGCACGGATCGCCAGTCGAATCCGCCCCCGAGGGGCAACAGCGTGCAGAGCGCCGCGGCCAGCGCGTAGAAGCGCGCGGCGAGCCGCAGCGCGTCGTCGGGGTTGTTGCCGTCCGGCGCGATCCCTTCAAATTCCGAGAGCGGCATTCCCGCCGTCTCGAGCACGTAGCTTTCCGACACCGCCTCCGCATAGCGCAGGAGGACGAGCACGAACCAGCGGACCGGCGCTGAGCGCGTTGCGGCCTGCTCGGCCATGGCGGCGAAGGAGACGAGCAGCGCCATGACGCGCCGAAGCATCCTTTCGTCCACCGTTGCCGCATGTACGTTCATGTCGCATCCCTTCGCTCACCGGCGGGCAGTGTGCCGCGGGTGATGGATGCGTGGATGGAATTCGAGGAAGTCGTTGATCCGGCTGAGGTTGGGCCCGATCTCATCCACGCCGGCCGCCCCTCCGGTTCGTCATCCTCGGCCAACCGGAGCGCAGCGGAGGGAGCGCCGTGGATCCAGGCCTGAGACGTGGTGACGGGCGACGTGGCCGAGTCGCGGCTTCCTGCGCCATCTCATGCTGCCGGTATTCTCAGGCATGGATCCCAGGGTCTGCGCGACGCCGCTGCGCGGCTGCTTCGCCCTGGGATGACGAAGGTGTGGGGGCTGTCGCCAACCGAGCACCGTTCCCTTCCGCTTCGTCATCCTCGGCCGACCGGAGCGCAGCGCAGGGAGAGCCGGGGATCTATGCGTGAGAGGAGGTGACGGGTGGGGTGGCGGACGAATGGCGGTTTCCTGCACTGCCTCACGCTTCTGCGATGCTCAGGCATGGATCCCAGGGTCTACGCGACGCCGCTTCGCGGCTGCTTCGCCCTTGGATGACGAAGGTGAGGTGGTGGCGCCGCCAATCGTCGGGGGCGGGTGCGCGGGCGGAACGTTGTCAGCGGTCGGCCTCCGCCTGAATGGAAAGCTGCGCTGCCTCGGGAGGCAGCGCAGCTTTGCTGTCAAGTGCCCGGCGTTCTCCGGGCCTCAGATCGTGCCTGCTACCGCAACCGGCCACTGGCATGGGCCAGCATCGTGTAGACCTTGCCGGTATCGGACGTCAGGTAAGTCTGCGTGACCATGTTGTCGCGGTCGTTGCGCGAGACGTCCTGCAGCAGCTTCTCGAAATCCTCGCAATAGCGGTCGACGGCGGAGCGGAATTCTCCATCGATCTGGTACTTGCGGCGGATCTCGTCGAAGGTCTGCTGGCCCTTCAGCGTATAGAGTCGGCGCGTGAAGACGTTGCGTTCTCCCCGCCGGTAGCGCTGCCAGAGCTCGATCGACGCCTCGTGGTCGATCGCACGAGCGATGTCGACCGACAGCGAGTTGAGCGATTCCACCACGTGGAGAGGCGAGCGCTCGGCCGGCGCCGGCGCTGGCGCCGCCTTCGGCTCCTCCTCGCGCGATGCCCGGCGCAGCAGGTTCTGCACCCACCCGTCCTGCTGCGCGCCGTCCCGGTCGGCAGGCGTGGGCTCGCTCACGCGGTCATGTTCGAGCGTTCCGCGAAGGACCGGTTCGGCCACTCGCGTGTCCATCTCGGGAGCACGCCGCGGCGTAGGCGCGGGTCGGGCGGGCTGCGGGAAAGCCGAGGCCGGAGCAGGCTCAGCGACCGGCTGCGCC
>CATMOC010000195.1 GCA_950071955.1 uncultured Mesorhizobium sp.
GCGTCGCCTCGGCGGACATCGCGGGATTCCTGTGCACCAGCCCCGAACTCGTCGCGGAAGTCCCATTCAAGGGGTTCGAGGGCCCGCAGAAGATCTATGTCTACTAGCGTCGGCGAGGCAATCGTCGGCGTCATCCTCGCCGGCGGCATGGCGAGTCGCATGGGCGGCGGTGACAAGCCGCTGCTCACCCTGGCCGGACGCCCGATGCTCGACAGCGTTCTCGAACGCCTTGCCCCGCAATGCAGCCGGATGGTGCTGAGCGCGAACGGGGACCCCGCGCGTTTCGCGAACTACGGGCTACCCGTCGTCGCTGATCCGGTCACGGGCTCCGTCGGTCCACTCGCCGGGATCCTCGCGGGGATGGACTGGGCGGCGCGGGAACTCCCGGCCGCGGAGTTCATCGCGACCGTACCGGGCGACTGCCCGTTCCTGCCGCGCGATCTCGTGTCGCGCCTGTCCGAAGCGCGGCGTGCGCCGGGGGCCGACATCGCGCTGGCCGCGTCCGGCGGACGGACGCACAATGTCGTGGGCCTCTGGCCGGTCGCTCTACGCGACCACCTGCGCCAGGCGATCGTCGCGGAGCGTCTGCGCAAGGTCGCTCTGTGGACCTCCCGCTATCGCACCGTGTCGGTGCCATGGGTCGAGGGGCCTATCGATCCGTTCCTCAACGTCAATACGCCCGGCGATCTGGAAGAGGCGGAGCGCCTGGCGCGGATGCTTGAGAGCTGACCGTCGGTCCCGGACATGGGACGGCGTCAGGAAGCGCGGCGCCAGCGCCGGCTAGTAACGAATTCGGAGAGTTCCCGCGAAGGCATCGGCCGGGCGAATGCATATCCCTGCAGCGCATTGCAGCCAAGCTTGTTCAGAATGCGCGCATGTTCCATCGTCTCCACGCCCTCGGCCAGGACCTCGATGCCCAGCGACTTGCCGATCTCGATGATCGAGCCGACGAGTTGGCACTGCGCGCGGGACTGCGAGATGGGCAGCACCAGTTGCCGGTCGATCTTGAGCCGGCTGGGCTTCAGCTTCATCAGGCTGACGATCGATGCATAGCCCGTGCCGAAATCGTCGATTTCGATATCGATCCCGAGTTCCTTGATGAGATCGACGTTCCAGGCGACCAGCTCGTCCTGCTCGTCCAGGAAGATTGATTCCACCAGTTCGAAGGAGATGCGACCGGGCTCGATCGCCAGTTCGCGCAGGCTCCTGACCAGTTCCTCGTCGTGCAGCCGCCGCGCCGACACGTTCACCGAAGCCTTCGGGATCGCCAGCCCGCGTGCGTCCCAATCCTTCAGATCGGCGAGCGTCTGCTCGAGGATGATGCGATCGATGACGTCGACCACATTGAGTTCCTCGGCGATCTTCATGAAAGCGGAAGGCTGGAGAAGGCCTTCCGTCGGGTGTTCCCATCGGGCAAGCGCCTCGACACCGACGATTTCCAGCGTCTCGGAATCGAATTGCGGCTGGTAGTGGGCGACGAACTGCGTCTTTTCGATCGCCGACAGGATGTCGTCGGCGACCCGCTTGGTGGTAACGATTTCCGTCCGCAGCGCATCGTTGAAGAACTGGTAGCGATTCCGTCCCCTGCTCTTGGCCCGGTACAGGGCGATGTCCGCGTGTACCAGGAGCTGCGTCGGATCAGCGTAGGAATCGGTGTCGCTGGCGATGCCGATGCTGACCCCGAACCGGCATTCGTGGCTTTCGTAGGGGACCGGACGCTGCATTTCCGCAATCAGGCGCTCGGCCAGGTCCGCGAGATAGTGCGTTCCTTCCTCTTCGCCCGCTCTGGTGCGGCGGCACACGATGACAAACTCGTCCCCGCCCACGCGCGCAACGAAATCGCTGCTTCGGACGCAGCTTCGCAGGCCTCCGGCGGCATGGACGAGCATGGCGTCGCCTGCCGAGTGCCCCAGAGTGTCGTTGATCTGCTTGAATCGGTCGAGATCGATGTGCAGCAACCCGGCCGTCTCGATCCCCGCACCGAACAATGCGGCATGTTCGGCAAGCACGTGGTCGAGGTAGCGGCGGTTCGGCAGTCCCGTCAGCGCATCATGGAGGGCGATGAACTCGATCCGTTCCTTTGCGGCGACCAGTTCCCGGTTGCGCGCCTCGGTGAGCGTGTTGGCGTGCTTGAGTTCGTCGTTCAGGGCAGCGTCGGCCGATACGTCCCAGTTGACCCCCACAATCCGGGCAGGCTCGCCGTAATCCCGGTACACCGCACCGATCGCCCGGATATGGCGGATTTCGCCGCCGGGTAGGACGAGGCGATATTCGGATAGATATTTCCCGCTCACTTCGATCGCGTCGCGAAACTCCTCCTTCGCCCGGTCGGTGTCCTCCGGATGCAGGCGCCGCGCCCAGGACGTGTAGTCCCGCGGCTCGCCGTCCGCCGGATAGCCGTAGATCTCATTCATACGGTCGTCCCAGAACAGGCTCCTGGACTCGATATCCATCTCCCAGACACCGACCTTCGAGGTGTCCAATGCCAGTCTGAGCCGCCGGGACAGGCGAGCGAGCTGCATTTCGCGGCGATGAAGTTCTCCGATGTTCCGCTGCCGTTCTTCCATGAGACGACCGCTTGCAAAGATCGGCACGAGGATGAAGGCGCCTCCGATGAACATGACGGCACGGAGCCACCAGACGTTCGGGGGCGAGGAATCCCAGCCGCCTTTCGGAATCGCGGCCATGCGCCAGCCCCCCGAAGGCAGTTCGACGTCGAGCTCGACCGGATTGTCCTGCGTGATCTGCCCGCTTCCGAAGAACCGCGTCCCGTCGGCGCCGAGAGCATCCGTGCCGGTGATCGCGATTTCGATCGAGAGGTCCGAAGCATTGAGACCGCTGTCGGCGTAGAGGCGGGAAACGTCGATGACGGCCGATACAATGCCCCAGAAGTGGCGGTCTTCCGGCTCGTCGACGAAGACTGGAAAGCGGGCAACCAGTCCTTTCCCTCCCTGGACGAGATCGAGAGGGCCGGCGAGCACGAGTTCGCCGGTGTCGCGGGCACGAAATGCCGCTTCGCGTTGCGGTTTCGATTCCCTGTAGTCCAGCCCGATTGCGCGCTCGTTGCCCTCGATCGGATACATCATTGAGATGACGAGATCGGGCGCCGCTGCGATGTTTCGCAACTGCGACCGCTCCGCCATCAGCTTCGCGGCGAGCAGCGAGAACCCTTCCTGATCGATGTCGGGATTGGCCGACAAGGTGGCCACGAGCCCACGCACCAGCTGCACATTGCCATTGATGTTGCCTTCGAGCCGGGCGCGAACCAGGCTGGCTTCGTTGAACACCTTGGCGCGGAGCTCGCGTTCGAACACCTGCTGGTTCTGGTATTCCGCGAAGATGCCCGCCGCGATGATCACGACGAATGCGATTGCTGCCGTGGCATTGGCCGGGCGGCGGACCAGGGTCGAAAATTTCGAAGCGCACGCTCGCAACGTTGAAAACAAAACCCGGGAGCCTTCTCCTGCCTCAACGGGAAAATAGGCGGGAGACCTTAAATTTGCCTTAGACGGCTTCGGGAGGATCCACCGCGACCGCTTCCTGCGGCTCCGCGGCTTGCCCGGCATCCCTCGATCGGGTGCAGACCACGAGGATGCGTGCGTCCTGCGGCCCCGCTGAAGCGTAGAGGTGGCCGCGGCTCGAATCGAAATAGAGGCTTTCGCCGGTCCCGAGAGTTACCGGCGAGCGGTTCTCCAGATGAACGGTCACGCTTCCTGCGAGCACGATCAGGAATTCCTCGCCGGCATGGCTGACGAAACGATCGAAGCGCATGCGTTCGAATGGCTGGAGCGTGCCCAGCATCGGCGTCATCGCCTTGCCCCGCAGTTCCGGAAACAGCATCTCGTAGGAATAGTTTTCCGTCACGTGAAGCCGGAATTCGTCCTCGCGCGCGATGGCGACCTCGCCGGGCCGGAACCGGGAGCCATGTTCGGAAAAGAGTTCCATCAGGTCGATGCCCAAACCGTCCGCCAGCTGGCTGAAACGGTCGTAGGTCAGGGCCATCAGGCCGCGTTCGACCTTGGACACGGTCGAGACGGCGAGCCCCGAGAGTCGCGCGACGTCGCTCAGCGTGAGCCCGCGACCGCGCCGGAGCTGCCGCAGCCTTTCTCCCATGCGCACTCGCCGGTCCGCCGCGTCCGTCCGTCGTGGAGCCTGTTGATCCATCCGCTCAAGGTACGAAGGCCAGCACGGTTCGTCCATCTCATTTTCCGATCGGAAAATCTCTGCTAGTGCTTGGTCTTCCAACAGGGGAGTTCGGCCATTGGCGGCAGCATCTGTCGAAACATGCGATATTCTCGTCATCGGCGCGGGGATGGCCGGGGCATCGGTTGCTTTCGAACTCGCTAGGAAGCATCGCGTGATACTGGCCGAGCGTGAGAGCCAGCCGGGATATCACACGACCGGACGCTCCGCGGCGCTGTTCTCCGAGACCTACGGGCCGCCACAGATCAGGGCGCTGTCGCGCGCATCGAGGGCTTTCTTCGACGGCCCCCCGGCCGGTTTCACATCTGACCGGATCCTGTCGCCGCGTGGCGTGCTGACGGTTGCTCGCAGCGATCAGGTCGAGGCGCTCGAACGAGAGTATTCATCATTTCCAGTGGGGGAAAAGGTCCGACGCGTGTCCGCGGCCGAGGCATCGAAACTGATGCCCTTGCTGCGGGACAGCTACGTCGCCGGTGCGATCCACGACACGAGCGCACGCGACATCGACGTCCATGCGCTCCACCACGGATATCTTCGCCAGTTCCGCGCCGCGGGCGGAAGGCTTGCGACCGATGCGGAAATCCTCGGCATCGAACGGGATGCGGGAGGTTGGCGCATCCACACTCGCGATCTCGACATACGGGCCGATATCGTCGTCAACGCCGCCGGCGCATGGGCGGACGCGATCGGCGCGCAGGCGGGCGCGCACCCGATCGGGCTCGTGCCGAAGCGCCGTACCGCGCTCATCGTCGCCGCACCGGACGGCGCTGCGATCGGCCAGTGGCCGATGGTCGTGGATGTGGACGAGGAGTTCTACATCAAGCCGGATGCCGGACGCTTCCTCATGTCGCCCGCCGACGAGACGCCCTCCGAGCCATGCGACGCCCAGCCGGAGGAGCTGGACGTGGCCATCTGCATCGACCGGATCGGGACGGCATTCGATTTCCCGATTCACCGGGTGGAGAACAAGTGGGCGGGCCTGCGGAGCTTCGTGGCGGACAAGACCCCCGTGGCGGGATTCGATCCCCGCCTGCCCGGATTCTTTTGGCTGGCGGGGCAGGGTGGCTACGGTATCCAGACCGCGCCGGCTTTGTCGCGTTTCGCCGCCGCCCTGGTGGGTGGCGAGACCCTGCCGGGCGACATCATCGACGAGGGGCTCGATCCGCGGGCGCTTTCTCCCGCCCGTCTCCAAGCCTGAAGGAGGGATTTCCGCGCGCATCGTGCCGCGGCGAGGATCGCTTCGCCACGCTTTGCCTTTGGTGCGAAACCGACTATGACATCGCTGACTTGCCCTGCCAGGTTTGGCGGGAACCAACGGCCGGAATTTTGACGGGGATTTTCCGATGGCGCTGATCGCATCCACGCCGAAGATGGTGACGGTTTTCGGAGGCTCCGGCTTCCTCGGCCGGCACGTCGTGCGGGCCCTGGCACGGCGCGGCTATCTCGTCCGCGTGGCCTGCCGCCGGCCGGATCTCGCGGGACACTTGCAGCCGTTGGGCAATGTGGGGCAGATCCAGGCCATCCAGGCCAATCTGCGCTACCGCTGGTCCATCGAGCGCGCGCTGGCCGAATCGGATCATGCCGTGAACTGCGTCGGCATCCTGGCCGAAAACGGACGCCAGACCTTCACGGCAGTGCAGGATTTCGGCGCGCGCGCGATCGCCGAAGTGGCGCGCGCGAACGGGATCGGCATGACCCAGGTCTCCGCTATCGGGTCAGACGCGGTCTCGGAGTCCGGCTACGCGAGGACAAAGGCAGCCGGCGTCGCTGCGGTCATGGAAACCGTCCCGGAAGCGGTCGTGCTGAGACCGTCGATCATGTTCGGACCCGAGGACAGCTTCTTCAACCGTTTCGCGGAGATGGCGCGTTTCTCGCCGGCGCTTCCGATGATCGGTGGCGGCCAGACAAAATTCCAACCCGTCTATGTCGGCGATGTGGCGGAGGCCGTGGCGCGCGCGGTGGACGGCAAGGTCGCGGGCGGGAAGGTCTACGATCTGGGCGGCCCGGAGGTGCTCAGCTTCCGCGAGTGCATGGAAATGATGCTGGAGGTGATCGAGCGCAAGCGATACCTCGTCACCATTCCCTGGTGGCTGGCCGACCTCCAGGCGAGCGTCCTCCAGGTCCTGCCCGGCTCGCTGCTGACCAGAGATCAGGTGAAGCAGCTGAAGGTCGACAATGTCGTGTCGGAAGACGCCATCCGAGAGGGGCGCACGCTGGAAGGCATCGGGATAAGGCCGCAGTCGTTGGAGGCGATCCTGCCGACCTATCTCTGGCGCTTTCGCCGCGCGGGCCAGTACGCCACCGGAAACGTTCAGTATTGAGCGACGCGAACCGCCGTCAGCCCCAGATCAGGAGCGCGGCCATCCCGGCCACGCCCACGATGATCCGCCACCAGCCGAACAGGCCGTAGCCGCGCCTGGAGACGAAATCGAGCAGCGAGCGCACGACGAAGACGGCGACCACGAAGGACGCCAGAAAGCCGACGGCGATGAGCACCGCGTCGTCCGGCGACAGGATGTTGCGGTTCTTGTAGAAGTCGTAGGCGAAGGCGCCGGCCATGGTCGGCATGGCGAGAAAGAAGGAGAACTCCGCCGCCGAGCGCTTGTCGGTCCCCATCAGGAGGGCGCCGACGATGGTGGCGCCGGAGCGCGAGGTCCCGGGGATCATCGCGAGGCACTGGAACAGGCCGATCTTCAGGCAGAG
>CATMOC010000196.1 GCA_950071955.1 uncultured Mesorhizobium sp.
GGGACCGCCCCCGTTCGGCGAACTACTATCAACGGGGACTCGCCTATAAGAACACGGGCCAGCGCGACACGTGCCCTTTGGCCCCCCGACAACGTGTCGGGATCGCGGCTTTCCATACTGTCGAGTTCTACTCCCGCCAACGCTTCCCGGGCCAGTCTCATCCGCTCGGATTTTCCCCTTAAGGCGGCGGGGATGGCGAACAGGAGGTTTCCGGCCACCGACATGTGCGGGAAGAGAAGCGGATCCTGGAAGAGGATGCCGACATGGCGCTCTTCGGGAGGGGCCGCAGTCAGTTCGACGTCTCCGACGCTGACCCTGCCGCTTGCCTCGAAGGCTTTGTCGAGAAAGCCGCCGACATAGGCGAGCAGCGTCGACTTGCCGGAACCGGACGGCCCCATGATGGTCAGCACCTCGCCCGGTTCGACCTCATGTGTGATCGAGATCAGCACGCGGCCGCCGAGCGCGATCGTCACGCCTTCCAGTCTCAGTCCGTCTCCCATCAGCCCTGCCGTTCACACCCGCATCGCACGGAAGCGCCCGAATAGCAGCGCCGGGACGAGAGTGGCAACGACAAAGCCCATCATGGGAAGCGCCATCTGGAGGAAGGCGTAGACCCCGATGACGCGCCGGTTGCCGCCCGATGCGAGCGCCACGGCTTCGGTCGTGATCGTCGTCAACCGCCCCGCGCCGATCAGCACGGTCGGCAGATAGAGACCGACCGAGACGGCGAACCCGACCGCCAGTGCGGTGAGGACCGGACGGGTCAGCATGGGCAGGCGGATCGAAAGGAAGGTTCTCAGCCGCGATTTGCCGAGCCCGGCCGCGATCGCCTCGTAGCGGCGGTCGAAGGCCCTCCAAGGGTCGGAAAGGGACAGGAATACGTAGGGCATGACGAAGATCAGGTGGGCGAAGATCAGCGTGGGAAGGCCGGCGACGGCACCGGAGAGAAGGAACAGCAGCTGCAGGCCGAACAGGAAGGCGACCTGCGGAACCAGAAGGGGGAGATAGATCAGCAGCGCCGACCCGCGCCCGACCCTGCCGGTCTCATCCTCGCGCAGCAGGCACAGCAGGGTTATGACGAGGGCTATCAGCGTCGAGACGAGTCCTGCCGCGACGGTCGTGGCGATCGGTTCGATGACGCGCGGGAGGGCCGCGGCCCATGTGCGCGGCGTGACGCTTCGCGGCAAGGCGTCGGGGAATTGCCAGAGCCCGGCAATCGACCAGATGACGAGTGTCGCGAGACCCGCGAACACCACCGCGGCCGAGGCGAGCATCGAGACCAGCGCGACGATCCTGACCAGGAGATCGCGCGCGCATCGTCTGCCGGCGGTTGCGAGCCTGTCGCGCAATACGGCGCCGCTGCGTTCCAGCATGATCCAGAGAAGAATGGCGAGCGCGGATACGGCGAGCTGCAGCAGGGCTCCGGCCGAAGCGAGGAAGCGCATGGAGAGGTCGGGATCGTTCATCCATTCCACCAGCCGCACCGCCAGTGTCGGCGGCGCGGAGGGGCCGAGGATGATCGCGACGTCAACGACCGAGGAGGCGAAGGCGATCACTGCGAAGACTGGCAGCCGGATCTGCCGGTAGATCGCCGGCCAGACGCACAAGAGGAAGCCGGCGACGCGGCCGTAGCCGAGCGAGGCTGCGAGCATCCGGGTGCGCGCCAGCGGTACCTGGGGCAGGGCGGCGAGGGTGACGAGGAGCAGGAACGGAATTTCCTTCACGACCAGCCCGGCGATCATCGACAGGCCCATGGGGTCGTTGACCAGGAGCCAGTCCGGCGGACGGGTCCAGCCGGTCAGTTCCGGCGAGACGAGACGGACGAGGAATCCGCTGGGAGCGATGAGGAAGGCGAGCCCGAAGGCGGCCGCCGCATGCGGCACCGACAGGAGCGGGGAAATCAGGTGCTGGATGCGGGAGAACAGCGTCGTGCCGGCCCATGCGGCGACGAAGAGCATCACCACGACCAGGGAGAGCGCCGCGGAAGCGAGGCCGGCGAAGAGGCTGAGAAGGGCGGAGTGCGCTATGCCCGGCGCCGCCGCGAGTTCCCGCAGGGGCGCGAGCGAGAATGCCGAGCCGCCGAGCGCCGGCAGGTAGCCGACGGCGGGTAGGACCGTTCCCGCCAGTCCGGCGAGGATCGGTCCCGAAAGGAGAAGGACCGCCAGCGGCGGCCCGACGCGGGTCAGCAAGCGCGGTCCTCCCCGATTAAGGAAGAAGGACCGGCGGTCGTCAATTGCCGACGCCGTAGCGCCGCTTCCATTCGCCTTCGAGGCGCTCCAGCCAGGTGGGGTGCGGCTCGTCGATCGCCGGACCGAGCTCGTCCGGACGTAATGTCGCCACGCCGAGGTCGAGCGCCGCGAAACGGGCGCGGTCGGCCGGGCCGAGCTTGTCCATGGCGAGCACCGTCGGATCGCCCCAGACTCGCGGATCCTGCTTGCGCGCCTGCGCCTCCGGCGAGATCAGGAAGTCGGCGGTCACCAGCGCGCCGGCCTTCGAGGCGGCGTTGTAGGGGATCGCGACGAAGTGGGTGTTGGACAGCGTGCCTGCCGGAAAGGTGAAGGAGCGCACCGTGTCGGGCAGCTCGCCATTGGCGATCGCGCTGGAGGCTTCCGAGGGGTTGAAGGCGAAGATGATGTCCATCTCGCCATCGGCGAGCATCTGCTTCATGGCCGGATAATTCTGCGGATAGGCGCGGCCGGACCGCCACATGAGCGGATGCAGTTCGTCGAGATAGGCAAAGAGCGGCGCCACCGTCCTGTCGAACGTCGCATCGTCCACCGGTTGGATCAGGACGGAGGGGTCCTCCACCAGTTCCGACAGGATCTGCTTGAGGAAGGACGAACCGATGAAATCCGGCGGCTGAGGGTAGGAGAACCGCCCGGGATTGGCCTTCGCCCATTCGAGCAGCGACTGCGCATCAGTCGGCAGCGCCGCGGCGTCTGTTCGCGCCTGGTCGTAGAAGAAGACCAGCTTGGCCATGCCCCACGGGCTTTCGAGGCCTTCGACCGGAATGGTGAAGTCGGTCTGGATGGTCGGCTTGTTCTCAATGTCGACATACCGCCAGTTCGGCAGGTCTTCTGCCCAGCCGGGCGAGAACAGCAGGCCCTGCTCCTTCATGGAGGCGAAATTCTCGCCATTGATCCAGATGAGGTCCACCGAGCCGCCCTGGTTCTTTCCAGCCGCCTTCTCCGCCACCACTTTCGCGACGGCATTGGCGGTATCGTCGAGCTTCACGTGCACGAGTTCGACGCCGTAGCGCTGCTTCAGTTCCTCGCCGGCCCACTCGATGTAGGCGTTGATGTTTTCCGAGCCGCCCCAGGCGTTCCAGTAGACGGTTTCGCCCTTGGCATCCGCGAGAATCTCGTCCCAGCCTTTCGGGTCGGGGTCGGCCGCGACGGCCCCGAACGTCAGGAAGACGACGGAGATGGCAGTAAGAAGCGATGTCTTCACGCTCGTCCTCCTGGGCGGAATTCCCTTCGCCGGATTGAGCATGGGTGGCCAAATAGGGTCAATCAAGCGGGAGACACGCCGCGTCACTTCACCGTGACTCGGTCGTGAGCCCGCTATACATAACGGTACGAAGGATTCGGAAGCGGGGAAAGGGATGCAGGGTTCGGGGCAGGCATTCTTCCGCCCGCGGTGGCGGCGCATCGCCATCGTCGCCGCATGCGCCGGCTGGGCGGTTCTGGAGTGGCTCAGCGGGCAGCAGGGCTGGGCGGCTATCGCCGCGGCGGTGACCGCCTACGGCGTATGGAGCTTCTTCATCGCATGGAAAGACCCGCCTGAAGGACATTCGGACAATTCCTGATCGCACGTGGATGCCGACGGCTCATCCGGAGACAGAAAGTTCCACACGGTCGGCGGCGAACCTGGTTTCGGAGAATTGGACCGGCCGCCCCTCCGGATCGACGTTGAGAGCGACCGCGACGAGCACGATCGCGCCCGGCGCCAGCTTCAGGTCGGCGAGATCGGCGCTTTCGGCATGCCGTGCCGACACCACGGTGGATTTGCGCAGGTAGTCCGCCACACCGTGGTCGCGCAGGGCAACCGTGATCGATCCGGAACTGGCGAAGGCATCGGCGATGCCTGAAAACCGTTCCGCCTGGAACCAGCTCGTCGCCCGCGACACCGGCCTGCCGTCCGCCTCGCTCAGGGTCTCGAGCCGGATCACCGGGTCGTCTTCCGCGATACCGAGTGCCTCGGCGACCCTGGGGCTCGCGGTCTCGCGCGCATGCGCCAGCAGATGGCCGCGCCGATCCCGCGCCTGGTCGCGAAGCCCCTCCGAGAAGCGGGTACGGGCGCTGATCGGGTAGGTGAAGCGGCGGCGGCGCTGGATGAACGTACCGCGTCCCTGCTCCGGGCGAAGGACGCCTTCCTGGACGAGCGCTGCGATGGCGCTGCGAACCGTGTGGCGGTTGATGCCGAACCTCTCGGCCAGTGCCGTTTCGGGAGGGAGGCGGCCGTCGCCGTCGAACTCGCCCGACCCGATACCCTGGCGAATGCGGTCGGCGACCTGGCGCCAGAGCGCGATGCCGGTTTTCCTCTCCATCGGACGGACGGCATTTGCCGGCATGGGATCACCTCTGTCACGCGCGCGTCATGGACAATCGATATGAGACGGTATATGTTGTCTACTTGTCTATATCAATAGACGAATTTTGCGAGAGGCGAATGTGAACGAGAGAGGCCGCGAGAGAGATGAGAATACGCGCCGCCGCAAGGCCATGGCGACGCTTGCGGCCGCACCCGGAGAACTGCTCTCCGAGGTCTGGCGCGATATCGGGATCGAGGTCGAGGCGAAACCGCTGCGCGGTCCCGAGACGGGACTGGTGACGTTGCGGGGGCGGATCGGCGGCGGTGGCGCGCCGTTCAATTTCGGCGAAGCCACCGTGACCCGGGCGACCGTCAAGCTGACGACCGGCGAGATCGGGCATTCCTACGCTCTGGGCTCTGACAAGGAAAAAGCCAGCATATCGGCGACCATAGACGCGCTCTGGCAGCGTGCCGAGAGCCGGGCGGAAATCGAAACGCGTATCCTTGCGCCGCTGCGGTCCCGGCTGGCCGAGGCCGATGCCAAGCGAAGCGCCGAAACCGCGGCGACGAAGGTCGATTTCTTCACCATGGTGAGAGGCGAAGACTGATGGAACGTCCAGTGCCGTCTTTCGAGGCCGCGCCGGTGGAGGGCGGCTTCGACAATCCGCCGCTCGCTTCGCAGTCGGTGTTCCGCGCGATCATGGATGCCATGGCGAGGCCGGGCACGCTCCGCCCGGTCACGGCGCGGGTCGTCCCCCCGGTTCCGCTGTCGGCGACGGCCGGAGCGGTCGTGCTCACCCTTTGCGACCACGACACGCCTCTCTGGCTCGATCCGGCCCTGGAGGTGTCCGCCGACGTTCGGGGCTGGCTTGGGTTCCACTGCGGTTCTCCGACCGCCCGCATACCCGCCGACGCGCATTTCGCGCTGGTTGCCAATCCTGCCGAAATGATCGCGCTGGAGAATTTCTCGCAGGGGACGCAGGAATATCCCGACCGGTCGACGACGCTGATCCTCCAGGTAGAGAGCCTTACGGCCGGTCGCGATCTCCGGCTCGAGGGACCCGGTATCGAGGACGTTGCGAGCCTGGCGCCGACCCCGCTCCCCCGGCACTTCTGCGAGCAGTGGCGGCAGAACAATGCCCGCTTCCCGCGCGGCGTCGACCTGATCCTGGCGTCGCCGGAAGGCGTCGCCTGCCTGCCCCGCACCACACGCATCCGCGCAACGGAAGGCTGACGCCATGTATGTCGCCGTCAAGGGTGGCGAAGCCGCCATCGCCAATGCCCACCGCCTGCTGGCCGACCGGCGCCGCGGCGATCGGCAGGTGCCGGGGCTCCGGCTCGACCAGATCGTCGAGCAACTGGCGCTCGCGGTGGACAGGGTCATGGCCGAGGGTTCCCTCTACGACCGGGAACTCGCCGCGCTCGCCATCCGGCAGGCACGCGGCGACATGATCGAGGCGATCTTCCTGCTGCGCGCCTACCGCACGACGCTGCCGCGCTTCGGCTACTCGCGCCCGGTGGACACCGCGGCCATGCTGGTCGAGCGCCGTGTGTCGGCGACCTACAAGGATCTGCCCGGCGGGCAGGTGCTCGGGCCGACCTTCGACTACACGCACCGGCTCCTCGATCCCGTACTCGCAACCGACGCGCCGGTCGACGAACCGGCCACGCGCGAGACGGAACCGGGACCGATGCCGCGCGTGACGGAGATCCTGGCCGGCGAGGGGCTGATCGAACCAGACGGTGCGATGTCTTCGGAAAAGGAGCCGGGCGACATCACGCGCAGGCCGGCGGAGTACCCCATGCAGCGCGACGTCCGCCTGCAGGCGCTTTCGCGGGGTGACGAAGGGTTTCTGCTCGCGCTCGCCTACTCCACGCAGCGCGGCTACGGCCGTTCGCATCCCTTCGTCGGCGAAATCAGGATCGGCGAGGTCGAAATCGAGCTCGATGTGCCGGAACTGCCCTTCCCGGTTCCGCTCGGCCGCGTCCGCGTGACCGAGTGCCAGATGGTGAACCAGTTCAAGGGGTCGATGAAGGCGCCGCCGCAATTCACCCGCGGATACGGACTGGTCATGGGCCAGTCCGAGCGCAAGGCCATGGCCATGTCGCTCTGCGACCGGGCGCTCAGGGCGAGCGAGTTCGGCGAGGATCTGGTGGCGCCCGCTCAGGACGAGGAATTCGTCATCGCCGGGCGCGACCTTCGGCGCGAGGGCGGCAATAGGATTGCCCGGACGCACGCCGATACCGATCAGTAGGCCGCCGCCTGCGAGAACGCCTGCACCGATGAACCCGCGGCGGCTCCACTTGGCGAGCGACGAGCGCTGTTTCTTCTCGGGAGTCATGTCGTTCATCTTATGCCTCCT
>CATMOC010000197.1 GCA_950071955.1 uncultured Mesorhizobium sp.
CGAAGACCGGGATGAGGTCGCGTTCAGTCATGAGGGCGACCGAAGACCGGGATGAGGTCGCGTTCAGTCATGAGGGCGTTTCAATATCCGGAAAGAGCCGACGCGAAACGCGCGGGCTCTCGACCCTCCTAACCGATGCCGGCGGAGGGAGCAAATGCGGTCCGGTCGCAGCAATCTGAAACGACGGAAATCACCGCGCCAGGACGTCGTCCCAGTCGGGGGAATGGCGCTTGAACTCGTCGGCAACGAACCAGCAGGTCGGCGTGATCCTGTACCCGCCGGCGCGGGCATCGGCAATGAGCCGCTCGACCATCCGCTCCGCAATCCCCTGCTCGCGATAGGGCACCGGAACGAAGGTGTGATCCGCGATTACGCGGTCTTCGCCCACCCGCACGAAAGTCAGGCGCGAATCCTCGCCGTTCGGCATGGGAATGAAGTAGCGACCGCCCTTCGGGGTCGCTTCGAACTGGATATCTTGCTCCGTCATGTCTTCACCTCTTCAGGACGTCGGCCCATTCGGGATGCTTCTTGAACTGCGCGTTCGCGAAGGGGCAGAGCGGGATGATCTTCTTGCCGGCCGCGCGGGCGTCCTCCACGGCGCGGGTAACCAGCCGCAAGCCCGCCCCCTGCCCGCGGAAGGCGTCCGGCACCTCGGTATGATCGATGATGATCTGGTGCTGGCCGACATTGGTATAGGTCGTCTCGGCGATAGCGCCACCGGGCGCGCGCAGGAAGTAGCGGCCCTTGGAGCCGTTGTCCTCGTGCTCGATGGTCGTGGGTGCTTCGGTCATGCTCGTTCTCCTTGCGCGGGTGCCGGCAGGCTGTGGGCCAAAAATGCCTTCGCGGCGGAAAGTTCTTCAGGCCGGACCTCGTGGCCGCCCGGATGCCAGTCGAGCGTCACGTCGGCGCCGGCCGCGACGAGCCAGGATTCCAGCCGCGCCGTCAGGTTCGGCGGGCAGATCGGGTCGCGCCGCCCCGCCGTGATCAAAATGCGCTTGCCCGCGAGGGAACCTTCGATCTGAGGTTCGAACGGGATGAGCGGGTGCATGAGCACGGCGGCGTCAAACAGGTCAGGTCGGGCGAACATCGTGGTCGCGAGGATGTTCGCACCGTTGGAATAGCCGATACCGAAAGTACGGTTGGCCCTAGCCTCCGCTCGGTGCGCTTCCACGAAGCCGACCATCTTGCCGGTGGCGCGGGCGAGGTCGTCCATGTCGTAGACGCCCTCCCCGGTGCGGCGGAAGAAGCGGGCGGCACCGTGTTCCGAAACATCGCCGCGCGGGGAGACGATCGTCCCACCCGGAACGAGGTCTCGCGCGAGCGCCAGAAGCTGATCTTCGCCGCCGCCGGTGCCATGGAGGGCGAAGACGAGCGGACGCCCGGGCACGCCGGCCTCGATGCGGTGGATGTAACTGTCTCTGGACATGTTTCTGCTCCATTGACGGGGCGGCGGTCGAAGCCGCCGCTGCCGTCCTCAATCCGTGATCGGCTGCAGATGCGCTTCGAGCGACTTGCGCAGGTGCTCGTGCTGGGTCGGCAGCTTCAGCGCCTCGCCGAGATGGGCCGTATCCTCGTCGCGATCGAAACCGGGCTCGTTGGTGGCGACTTCGAAGAGCACGCCGCCCGGCGTGCGGAAGTAGATGGCCCAGAAATAGTCGCGGTCGATCACCGGCGTCACCTGATAGCCCGTATCCATCAGCGCCTTGCGCACTTCGAGCTGCTTGGCGCGGTTCTCGACGGCGAAGGCCACGTGGTGCACAGATCCGGCGCCAAGTCCGGCGCGGTTGCCGCCCGGCATCGTCTCGATGTCGATGAAGTCTGCGCCGTTGCCGCCGGGGATCGCCAGCCGCTTGACATTTCCCGACGTATCGACCGGCTGATAGCCCATGAAACCCAGCAGTTCCTCGGTCGCGCCGCCGTCCTTCAGCCGCAGCGATACAGAATGGAAGCCGCGTATCGCCTCGTCGGCGGGGACGTCGCTCTTCGTCCACGGCGCGCGGGCATCATCCTTCGTTTCGACGAGGGCAAACCCATCGCCGTCCGGACCGGCGAATGACAGGCGCTTTTCGCCAAAGCTTTCGTCGAGAGCCAGCCCGTTTACGCCTTCACCTTCGAAACGTTCCTGCCAGTAGCCGAGCGTGCCTTGCGGGACGGAAAACACCGTCGTTCCGACCTCGCCGGTACCAGGGTGGCGCCGCGCGATGTTCGGGAACGGGAAATAGGTCATCACCGTGCCCGGCGTGCCAACCTCGTTGCCATAGTAGAGGTGATAGACGTCCGGCGCATCGAAATTGACGGTCTTCTTCACCCGGCGAAGGCCGAGATTTCCGGTGAAGAAGGCGTTGTTCTGCCGCGCTTCCTTCGCCATCGACGTGACGTGATGCAGACCCCTGATCTGGTCGAGCATGGTCTTGCTCCTTTCCGGTTCACTCATGGACCGCGGTAGGCGATCCCTTCGCGACACAATGTCGGATTTTGCCACCAGAATGAAAGCGCACGGAACAAGAATACATCGTTCGAAATTTGTGAACAATAGAATGGGAATCGTTCATTATTCTCAGGTCAGCGAAACCGACCTGGGGGTCAACGCCCTGGCAAGCGGCAGATAAAAAGAGGACCCGCCGCGAATGCGACGGGTCCTTTGCCTAGTACGTATGGAGGGAAATCAGCTCCTCGGAACGACCATCCGCATCTCGTCGCGACGCTCAGCGTAGGAGTCTTCCTCGTAGGCCGGCTGGGCCTCGAGCTGCTCTTCCGTGAAGTTCGTGTAGAGATACTTGTCGCCGTCCTCATCGGTCAGGAACTCGAGCTGGTCCATGCCGATAGCGACCGGCTTTTCGCCCATGCCGAGGAAGCCGCCGACGTCAACGATGATGGCATCGACCTTGCCGTCCTGGCCGAGCACGATGTCGCCGATCTCGCCGACGTTGTCATCATTGGCGCCATAGACGGTTGTGCCGATGAAGTCCTCGGCGGACATACCCGTCGCGTCGAGCGGCTGCAGCGTCGAACGGTCGATCGCAGCGGTTTCCATATCGTCCGCGTCGTTCTCAGCCGGAGCCACCTGCTCGGCCGGAGCCTGAGCGGTCTCTTCTTTCGCAGCTTCGCCCTCGGCGGGTTCGACTACGACCACGTCGGACTTGCCTTCGGCGGCCGGCGCGGTCTCTTCAGCGGGGGCGGCGGCCATGTTCTGGTTGTCCGCCGTCGCAGCGTCGTTCGCCGGAGCGGCAGCCGTGGTTTCGGTCTCGGTCGTGGTGGCGCCATCAGCCGGTACGGTGGCTACGTCGCCTTCGGCCTCGTCGTCGTTTTCGACCGGAGCGTTGGCGAGGTCTTCCGCGGTGGCCGGTTTGGTCTCGGCAACATTCGCGTCAGCCGGCATCGGCTGATAGGCGAGACGGTCGAATTCCTGCTGCGCCTTCAGCGCGTCGGCAGTGGTTTCGACGACCATCCAACGGTCGTCGTCGCGGTCGACCCACTCGACGAGGTTGTATTCGATGGCGACGTCCTTCTGGCCGATGCCGAGGAACCCGCCGACGCCGATCACGACGGCCTGGATGCTGCCGTCCTTGCCGATGACGAGGTCGTTGACTTCGCCGATGTTCTCGGCATCGTCGCCGGTGCCGTTGTAGACTTCCTCGCCGATGATGTTGGACGCGAGATTGCCTTCAGCCTTGATCTGCATGGGGGCATCCTGCTGCTGCATCGTGGCAGCGGGATCCTGCGTGACAGGCTGTGCGGGGGTGGTCGTCTGCGCGATCGCGCCAGTCGAGATGAGGGTTGCGACCGCGGTGGTCGCCAAGAGGTTGCGGATCATGTTAGTCTCTCCTTGTGCATTTCACATGCATGGCCGCGCAACAGTCCGATCGTCGCTGTGAGGGGTGGGGCGCGGCCTATACAACGCCGGGTCAACGCGGGTCCACGGAAGTTGTTCCGGCCGCGAAATGCTTCCAGTACATTTTCTGACGCCGCCCAGAAGCTGCATTCGTTGGGGAACCTGCCAGCCTCGCCTGCGTTGCTGCCTGTTCGATTCCAGACTCTGAACCTGTTCACCCGGGAAACTCCTGAATGCATTTTCTCGCGATCCTGAACCGCGAAGGCGGGACACTGCGGACCACCGACCTTGACGCGTTGTCCGACTACATGCGCCAGTCCATGAGCCGGGCGGGCCATGGCATCGAGATCGAGATCGTAGCCGGAGCCGAAATTTCGGACGCGTTGAAGAAAGCCGTTGCACGTGAGGATGTGGACGTCGTGCTTGCCGGCGGCGGGGATGGAACGATCTCGGCCGCTGCCGCGATGCTGATGGACACCGGCAAGGCTCTTGCCGTCCTGCCGGCAGGGACGATGAACCTCTTCGCGCGCGGACTCCACATACCCCTGACATTGGAGGAGGCGATCGACGGCTACGCCCATGGCGAGGAACGGGCCGTGGACATCGCCACCGCGAACGGAAAGCCGTTCGTCCACCAGTACTCCATCGGTCTTCACGCCCGCATGGTGCAACTCAGATCCCGCTTCGAATACGGGTCACGGTTCGGCAAGATCCTGGCGTCCTGGCGCGCGGCATTCGCCGTGATGGCCCACCCGCCGGCAATCGACATCTCGCTCGACATCGGCAGCACCCAGATCCGCACGCGGACCACCGGCCTCGGCATATCCAACAACGTCTTCGGGGAGGGTCATCTGCCTTATGCCGACAAGCCGGACGGAGGGGTGCTGGGCATCTATATATCCAGCGCGGCGAACCGGCTGGAGATACTGTGGTTCTTCCTGGCCATGCTGAGAGGACGTTGGAAGGATCTGGAAATGGTCGAGATCCACGAGTGCGAGACGGCTATCCTGAAGATCCGGTCCCCCTTGCGCCGCCACCCTTGCGTCATGGACGGCGAACTGAGGCCGATGGAAAGGGAGACGGTTCTCCAGATCCGCCCGAAGGCCTTGCGCGTTCTGGTCCCCTCTGCCGAAGCGACGATGCAGGACCGAGGCGGAAGCGCGACCTGATCAGTAGTCGTCGTCAAGCTCGTCCGGATATTCGCCGGTCGGCCTGCGGTTTTCCTGGTAGATTACGTAAGCGGCGATCGCCGCCAGCGGGATGACCACGGTTCCAACCCAGCCGGCGGAGCGAATCAGCGCCGGTGCCGCTGCCACAGCGGCGGCCGTCGCCATCGACCGCAACTGATCAGACCGTTCTTCGCGCTTGCGGCGCCGGGTACGCATCGCGGCGATCACGCGATGGGCGATCAGGATCGTGGCCGAGATCGCCAGAAAACCGAATCCGAACCAGAGGGCAGCGTAGAATCCGCCGTAGCGCTCGGCAGTATAGATGAAGCCCGCCGCGATCAGAAAACCGAAGCCCATCAGAAACGCCACGCCGGCGAAGGCGAAATCGATCACGGCGCGCCGGATGCGCCGCGCCGTGCGCGCCGCATCCAGATTGGTGATCATGTCAAAGATGGAGCCCAGCACGAACCGGCTCTAGCGGCGGGCGATCAGAGCGAAGAGGAACCCGACGCCAGCGGCGATGGCTAGCGACGTCACTGGCTTTTCGCGGACGGTCATGACGATTTGCGCTTCCATGTCGCGCGCGCTGGCGCGAATGTCGTCCAGAGCAGCCTCGCCCTGGGCGCGAATATGCTCTGCGCCGCTGATTGCAGCACGGCGGGCCGCCGCCGCCGAACGCTCGCCGGAACTCGACAACTGGGCCTTCAGGAGTGCCATCTCTTCCCGCAGCAGGGCGATCTGCGCCTCGAAATCCTCGCGGGAATCGATCTTCTCCGCCTTCGGATCGTTGCTCGGCTTTTCGCTTTTCGCTTGCGTCGCGCTCATGAAAACGTTCTTCCTCTAACAAACAGAAGGCGAAACGCGGCTGCCGCCGTCGGGTTCCGCAATGTCGATCGGGGAACCAGTATACATGAAAATTCGTTTCGCGGCGGGAATCCAGCTGGAAATATCCTGATGCAGCCCCGCCTTCCCAAGAAGCCGCCCATCCTGCGGCTTCCGCCGAAATCCAACATCGATCTCATGATTTCGAAGGCGGCGGAACTGGCGGCGATCGCGGTCGGCATCGTCGCTGTCGTGTTCGCACTCGACGCGGCGGAATTCGTACTGGCGCCCGTAACGACTGCGATCGTCATCGGCCTGATGCTCGGACCGGTCGCCACGCGGCTGGAACGCCACGGAGTGCCGGCCACCGTTTCGGCCGGGGCGGTGGTCATCCTCTTTCTCGTCATTCTCGCAGTCGCCGCAACCGCGCTCGCGGCACCGCTGGGGACCTGGATGAACCGGGCACCGCAGATCTGGCAGGAGTTGCAGATCCACCTGTCGCAGTTGCGCGAACCGCTCGGTACGCTTCAGGACATCCGCGACCAGTTGCGTACGGCAGTCGGCGACGGCGGGGTGACGGTTTCGGTGGATGAAAGCTCCACCGTCGAAAGCGTCGCTACCCTTGCGCCGGCAATCATCGGCCAGGTCCTGCTCTTCCTCGCCAGTCTCTATTTCTTCGTCGCCACCCGCTATCAGACGCGCCACTCCATCCTGCAGGTCTGCGTCTCGCGCAAGCTGCGCTGGCGCGTCGCGCACATCTTCCGCGACGTCGAGCGCAGCGTCTCCCGCTACCTCCTGTCGATCTCGATCATCAACGTGGGCCTCGGCTTCGCCGTGTCGATTGCCATGTTGGCGATCGGGATGCCGTCGCCGGCACTCTGGGGCGCGCTGGCCGGTCTCCTGAACTTCGTTGTCTATCTCGGACCCGCAGTGATGGCGGTGATCCTCTTCGCGGTCGGCCTCACGCAGTTCGATACGCTGGGCGGCAGCCTGCTTCCGCCGCTGGTCTACCTCGCGATCAACCTGGTCGAGGCACAATTCGTGACGCCGCACGTCATCGGGCGCGCCA
>CATMOC010000198.1 GCA_950071955.1 uncultured Mesorhizobium sp.
CGCCCAGCGCCAGGATCGCCATACGGGTCGCGAGCGTGACGTAGAAGGGCTCGTCGCCGGCCGTGGCGGCAAGCGGGATCGCCAGCAGCAGCAGCAGGAGCAGGGCGTTGACGATATTCTCGCGGTTCATGGCGGGCACCTCAACCGGCGGCCGCGAAGAGGCCGCGCGGGCGGATCGCCAGCACCAGCGCCATGAACACGTAGATCAGCATGGAGGCGAGCGCCGCGCCGATCGAGGCGGCGGCCGACGGCCCCATGAAGGCGGCAAGTGCCGCCGGCAGCAGGAAGCGTCCGAGCGTGTCGATCAGGCCGACCAGGATCGCGCCGACCAGCGCGCCCTTGATCGAGCCGATGCCGCCGATGACGATGACCACGAAGGCGAGGATCAGCACCGGCTCGCCCATGCCGACCTGCACGGATTGCAGCGCGCCGACCATGGCGCCGGCGAGCCCCGCAAGTGCTGCGCCCAGAGCGAAGACGACGGTGTAGAGCGTGCGGATGTCGACGCCGAGCGCGCCTATCATCTCGCGGTCGCTCTCGCCGGCGCGGATGCGCATGCCGAGCCGGGTGCGGGAGATCAGGAGATAGAGCCCTATGGCGACGAGGATGCCGACGCCGATGATGGCGAGCCGGTAGAGCGGGTACTGCGAGCCGCCGGGGATCGGCACGGCGCCCGAAAGCAGCGGCGGGATGTTGAGATAGAGCGGGAAGGAGCCGAAGATCCAGCGCGTGCCTTCTGAAAAGACGAGGATAAGCGCGAAGGTCGCCAGCACCTGGTCGAGGTGGTCGCGATCGTAGAGCCGGCGGATCACCGTTACCTCGACGATCGCGCCGGCAGCGGCAGCGGCCGCCAGGCTCGCCACCAGCCCGAGCCAGAAGGAGCCGGTCCAGGCCGCAACGGTCGCGCAGGCGAAGGCGCCCACCATGTAGAGCGAGCCGTGGGCGAGGTTGATCAGGCCCATGACGCCGAAGATCAGCGTCAGGCCGGCCGCCATCAGGAACAGCATGACGCCGAACTGGAGGCCGTTGAGGGTCTGCTCGATGAGGAGGGCGGTTTGCACGCGTCGGTCCCCGGACCGCGAGGATTGGCAATCCCTTCTCCCCGTTCACGGGGAGAAGGTGGCCCGAAGGGCCGGATGAGGGGCAGCGCTGGTGGCGAAGGGTCAGCCGCGGAGCGTTTGCCGCGCCCGATGCCCCTCATCCCCCTGCCGGGACCTTCTCCCCGCAAGCGGGGAGAAGGAGGCTGATCACATCTTGCAGTCTTTGGCGTAGGCGTCCTCGTGGTTCTCGAAGGCGGTACCGACGATCTTGTTAGTCAGCACGTCGCCTTCCTTCACCACCTCGCGCACGTAGATGTTCTGGATCGGGTGCTGGTTGGTGTTGAACTTGAAGCTGCCGCGCACGGAATCGAAGTCCGCTTCCTTCAACGCGGCGCGGAAGGCTTCCTTGTCGGTGACGTCGGCCTTTTCGACCGCCGACAGGATCAGGTTCGCCGTGTCCCAGGCCTGCGCCGCGTAGACGGAAGGCAGACGGCCGTACTCGGCCTTGAACGCGTCGACGAATTCCTTGTTGGCGGGGTTGTCGAGATCCTGCGACCAGGAAGCGGAGTTCTTGACGCCGATTGCCGCGTCTCCGATCGCCGGAAGCACGTCCTGGCTGAAGGAGAAGGCAGGCCCGGTCAGGGGAATGTCGACGCCCGACTGCGCATACTGCTTGACGAAGGCGATGCCCATGCCGCCCGGCAGGAAGAAGAAGACGCTGTCGGCGCCGGAAGCGCGGATCTGCGCGATCTCGGCGGCATAGTCCGTCTGGCCGAGTTGCGTGTAGACCTCGCCGGCCAGTTCGCCCTTGTAGTAGCGCTTGAAGCCCGTCAGCGAATCCTTGCCTGCCGGATAGTTGGGGGCGAGGATGAAGGTCTTCTTGTAGGTCTCGTTGTCGTACTGGCCCATCGCCTCGTGGAAATTGTCGTTCTGGTAGGCGACGTTGAAGTAATTCTCGTTGCAGTTGGCGCCGGCGAGTGGCGAGGGGCCTGCGTTGGGCGACAGGTAAATGACGCCCTGGCCGGTGACGCTCGGCACGACGGCCATGGCGAGGTTCGACCAGATGATGCCCGTCATCAGGTCGACCTTGTCGCTCTGTACCATCTTGTCGGCGATCTGCACCGCGAGTTCCGGCTTCATCGCGTCGTCCTCGGTGACGATCTCGATGTCGGGGTTGTTGGCCTTCTTCATGGCGAGCGTGAAGGCGTCGCGCACGTCGATGCCGAGGCCGGCGCCACCGCCCGAGAGCGTGGTGATCATGCCGATCTTGACCGGTTCGGCGAATGCCATGCCGCTGACGCCCATGGCGAGGCCGAACGCTCCGGCTGCGATGATCTTCTTCATTTTCATTCTCCCTTTGGTTGCCCTCTGAGGCTCTTGCGTTTTCCGGAGCCAAAGCTCCGGCATTCCCGTTCACGGGCGGTTCTTCCGCCCGTATTCAAAGTTCCGTTCGCACTTTCCACAATTCGGGAAAGAGTTCCACCTCGAGCATCCGGCGCAGGTAGGACACGCCGGCCGTTCCCCCGGTGCCGCGCTTCAGCCCGATGATGCGTTCGACTGTCGTGACGTGGTTGAAACGCCAGCGCCGGAAATAGTCCTCGAAGTCGACCAGTTTTTCCGCCAGTTCGTAGAGCGCCCAATGCCGCTCGGGGTCCTGGTAGACGACCTTCCAGGCCCGCAGCACACCGTCGCTCTCGGTTCGGCTCTGGCGCCAGTCGGCGCGCCCGGCGTCGCCCTGGAGATCAAAACCCTGGCGCTGCAGGAGGAGCAGCGCCTCATCGTAGAGGCTTGGGCGGTCGAGGATGCCTTCGAGCCTTTCCAGGACCGCGGCGTCGTGGGCGTGCGGCTTGAGCATCGCAGGGTTGCGATTGCCGGCGAGGAACTCGATGGCGCGGTACTGCCAGGACTGGAAGCCCGAGGACTGTCCCAGCGCGTCGCGGAAGCGGGTGTATTCGCTGGGCGTCATGGTCCTGAGCACGTCCCAGGCGCTGTTCAACTGCTCGAAGATGCGCGCGACGCGCGTCAGCATCTTGAAGGCGGGCTGCAAATCGTCCCCGCGGATCGCCTCCATCGCGGAGGTGATCTCGTGGATGGCGAGCTTCATCCACAGCTCCGAGGTCTGGTGCTGGATGATGAACAGCATCTCGTCGGGCGATTTCGACAAGGGCTTCTGCGCGTCGAGCACGTCGGCCAGGCGCAGATAGTCCGAATAGGACATGCGCCTGGCGAAATCGGTGATCGCGCCGTCCGTGGTGTCTGATGCCGCGCTCATGTCACCTTCGCCCGCGTGCGGTATTCGGCACGGTCCCAGAGTTTTTCGCGCATGACGCGCCCGATCGCCTCCGTGGCGCGGATGACGTCGTCCATGCCGATATAAAGTGGCGTGAAGCCGAAGCGCATGATGTCGGGGGCGCGGAAATCGCCGATCACGCCATGGGCTATGCACGCCTGCATGGCGGCGTAGCCTTCCGGGAAGGCGAAGGAGACCTGGCTGCCGCGCCGATGCGGATCGCGCGGCGAGGCGAGTGTCAGGTCCGGGCAGCGGGATTCGATCTCGGTGATGAAGCGTTCGGAGAGTTCGATCGAGCGGGCGCGCACGTCGTCCATGGTGATGCCGTCCCAAGCGTCGAGCGCGGCGTCGAGGGCTGCCATCGACAGGATCGGCGGCGTGCCGACCCGCATGCGCTGGATGCCGGCCGCCGGGCGGTAGGCGAGGTCGAACGCGAATGGCGCCTCGTGGCCCATCCAGCCCGCGAGCACCGGATCGATGCGGTCGCCGAGCCCCGGCTTGACGTAGATGAAGGCCGGCGCGCCGGGGCCGCCGTTGAGATACTTGTAGCCGCAGCCGACGGCGAAATCGGCATTCGCCCCTGCAAGGTCGACCGGCAGCGCGCCGGCCGAATGGGCGAGGTCCCAGATGGTGACGACGCCGTTCTCGCGGGCCTTTGCCGTCAGCGCCTGCATGTCGTGCAGGCGGCCGGTCCTGTAGTCGATCTGGGTGAGCATGAGGACGGCAACGGTTTCGTCGATGGCGCCGGCGACGTCCTCCGGCGCGACGAGCTTCAGCTCGTGGTCCTTGCCGAGGGCGCGGATTGCCATCTGGGCGACGTAGAGATCGGTCGGGAAGTTGCCCGTGTCGGAGAGGACGACCTTGCGCTGGCCGGCGAGCGAAAGCGCCCCGGTCAGCGCCTTGTGCAGGTTGACGGAAGTGGAATCGCCCGCGACCACCGTGCCTTCCGGCGCGCCGATGAGTTTAGCGATCTTGTTGCCGACGGTGTCGGGCAGGTCCATCCAGCCCGCCTCGTTCCAGCCGCGGATCAGCTTCTGGCCCCATTCCCGCGACACCACGCGCGAAACGCGCTCGCGGGCGGCGCGGGGCAGGGGGCCGAGCGAGTTGCCGTCGAGATAGACGATGTCTTCGGGCAGTTCGAAGAGAGCGCGGGTGCGGGCGAAGTCGGTCACGCCGTTGCGTCCTCCCGCAGCCTGAAGCGCTGGATCTTGCCGGTCTGGGTCTTCGGCAGCGCCTCGGTGAAGACGATCGAGCGGGGGTACTTGTAGGGGGCGATGGTGGCCTTGACGTGGTCCTGAAGACGTTTCGTCATCGTCGCGTCGCCGACACAGCCGGCGCCGAGCACGACGTGGGCCTGGACGATCTGGCCGCGCGCCTCGTCGGCGACGCCGATCACGGCGCACTCGGCGACATCTGCGTGGGCGAGCAGCGCCGCCTCCACTTCGGGGCCGGCGATGTTGTAGCCTGCCGACACAATGATGTCGTCGGCGCGCGCGGCGAAGTGGAAGCGGCCGTCTTCGTCCTGCACGAAGGCGTCGCCGGTGATGTTCCAGCCGGCCTTGACGTACTCGCCCTGGCGGTCGTCGGCGAGGTAGCGGCAGCCGGTCGGGCCGCGCACGGCGAGCTTGCCGATGGTTCCGCGCGGCACCTCGTTCATGGCGTCGTCGACGATTTTTGCCTCATAGCCAGTCACCGGGCGGCCGGTGGTGGCGGCGTGCATGTCGTCGAGGCGGTTGGTGATGAAGATGTGCAGGAGTTCGGTGGAGCCGATGCCGTCGAGGATGGGCTTGCCGGTCTTCTTCGTCCACGCCTCGAAGACCGGGGCGGGCAGCGTCTCGCCGGCCGAGACCGCGATGCGCAACGAGGAGAGGTCGGCGCCCTCGTCCATGGCGGCGAGCATGGCGCGGTATGCGGTGGGCGCGGTGAAGGAGATCGTGGCTTTGTATTTCTCGATGATCTCGATCATGTTTGGCGGCGTGGCGGTCTCCAGCAGCGTCGCGGCGGCGAGCACCTGCTGCCTGCGCTGCGGCTCCAGCCCGGGCTGGGCGGCGGCGTTGGGGTGGCAGTGGGTAACGGAGTAGGCGTGGGTTCCGGTATGGGCGTCGCCGTCGGCTGCGGGGTGGCCGTCGGTTGAGGGGTGGCTGTAGGCGGAACAGGCGTGGCTGTCGGAGCTGGAGCGGTCGTCGGCGTCAGCGTGGGCGTTGACGTTGGAGATGGGGCTATCGCGGTCGGCCGGACCGGAACAGGGGGGCAGGACCGGAGTTGTGGTGGAGACCACCGCAATCGCTGTTGCCGGGATAGACGCGGTTGCCGGAGCCTCCTCTTCGACTGACCCGGTACAGGCCACCAACGCCAAAAGGAGCACGGCCGCGGTCGACCAGGCCGTGGTTAGCTTCAAGGGGTAGCCGCCATGCTGCGTCTGGACGGCATCGAAATGACAAGCATCAAATCAGTCTGTCATAAGGGGTTTTTAATGGCAAACAGGTCTGCCGGGTAGCCGTATCGTACGAGAGTCCGGGCTCTAAACTTTGGGCTCGTTCACGTGTTAGGATGTCTTTGGTTTTCGAGGCCCGGTGGGCCGTTCGTTTTAGTAACTATTGGACAACGACCATTGGAGGGTGCCATGAACGTCCACGTTTACACGCAACCTGGTTGATTCAGCTGCCGGATACTTGAGGAGTTCCTCAAGTCCAACGGAGTTCAGTATGAACACCACAATGTACTGGAAGACCATCAAGCGATGGAGGACCTGCGCAGCCGGGGCATCAAAGCCCTGCCGGTAACGATCATCGATGAAAAAGAGGTCATCATCGGCTACTTCCCCAAGAAACTGATACCTGCGTTCAAGCTAGACGTGAAGGTCGATCTATCAAGCAAGACCGATTGGCTGGCCGACAAATACGAACAGATACTGAGCGCGGCGTGCCGGGCCACTATTCAGTTCTCCCAGGAGCAACTGGACGCCGACGTGCCGTGGCGTCCGTGGACCGGGCGGAAAACCGTCATGCACATCATGTCGTTCCCCGAAGTTGCCTACCTGAGCCACGAAGTGGGCAGCATGAGCCAAGACGACATGCGGGCCTCGGACGAACGGCTGAAAGACGTTTATACCGCCGCCGAGATCGTCGAGTATGGCGAGAAGGTCCGTCACGACATCATCGTCTTCTTAAATAGCGGCAATACCGAGGCCTTCGACCGGGAGGTGCCCGCCCACTACGGCGGTGAGGTTACGGTCCTGGAGTTGCTGAACATAATATTGAGCCACAGCACCCATCATCTAAAGCAACTCTACCACTATATGGAAAACAACCTTGGCATCACTCCGGAAGCCCCGGCTTCGGACGCCGATCTCGATGGCATCCAAACTCCAGAAGCATTGTTCTAAGGTATCTACCGAACAAGACGGTTAGTCCTTCCGCATGCAGACGATCTGCCGCGGAAGGACTCTATTTTTACCGGAGGGGACATGAAATACGATTATATAGTTCTGGGCGCCGGCTCGGCCGGATCGATCGTCGCAACCCGGCTTTCCGAA
>CATMOC010000199.1 GCA_950071955.1 uncultured Mesorhizobium sp.
GGAAAATCGCCTGGAAGGAACAGGCCAGCATCGCTGCAATGCCCATCGGCGCAAGGATCAGCGCGAGGCTCATGCCCTCGAACGCGAAGTCGAGCGAGAAGACGCTGAACAGGAAGCGGACCATGGCGTAGATCGCGACCTTGGTCGCCGTCGCTGCCAGGAATGCCCTCACAAAGCTCGGGCTGTAGGCATAGGCATTGGGCAGCCACTGATGCAGCGGGAACATTGCCGCTTTCAGGCCAAGCCCGACCAGGATGAAGGCAAAGCCGACCTGTACGGCCCTGTTGCCACCGACGTCCTGAAGCTGGATCGCAAGGTCGGCCATGTTGAGCGTGCCGGTTGCGGCATAGAGGAAGCCGACGCCGACGACATAGAAGCTCGCGCCGATTGTCCCCATGAGGAGATAATTGATCGCCGCGGGCAGCGCGCGCCGGTCACGGCCCGAGCCGAGTGCGACGAGCACATAGGTCGCGATGGAGGACAGCTCGAGGAAGACAAAGAGGTTGAACGCGTCGCCCGTCGCCGTCACGCCCGACGAACTCGGCGAGGCCTGGGACGGCGGCAAGCTGCATCTGCCGCTGATGGTCGATCTCAACGGAAAGCCCTTCGGCCGCGCGAATACAGGCGTCGACATGACGTTCGACTTCCCGACCCTCATCGCCCATGCGGCCAAGACGCGCCCGCTTTCGGCCGGAGCAATCATCGGTTCCGGCACGGTATCGAACAAGCTCGACGGAGGCCCCGGCAAGCCGGTCGAGCAGGGTGGCGCCGGCTATTCCTGCATTGCCGAGATCCGCACCATCGAGACGATCGACACGGGCAAGCCGGTGACCCCGTTCATGCGCTTCGGAGATACGGTCCGCATCGAGATGAAAGACGGCGCCGGGCACTCGATCTTCGGCGCGATCGAGCAGACGGTGAAGAAGTACGAGCACTGAGGCGGCGGCATTCCGCTTGTCATGATCTCGGCGCGCGCTAAGCTCGCCGGGCGACGGGCACGGGAGATGCAAATGGCGTCCGGTACATGGTTCTTCATTGCTTCCGGCATGTGGGCCGTGGCGATGATCGCTGTCTTCATCCAGGCTATCCGGCTGAGCTATCGGATCGAGGAACGCTCGCCGCAACTCCGCAACCGCACTGGCCTGCCGCGCTATGCCGCCATCCCGTTCACCGCTACGAACAGGAAGGTTGCGCAGGACGCCGAAACGCAGGCCCTGCGCCGGCGCATGATCCTGATGCTCGGGCTGAACGTTCTCGGGTTCCTGCTGCTTGCCGCCATCCTTGCCCTGACCCCGGGGGGCTGAGCGGGTGATGCTCGCCGGGCACATGCGCCGGATGGCGCGCAACAACCGCTGGTCAAACGACCGGCTCTACCGCGCCGTGCTCTCGCTGCAACCGGGCGAGTTCGAGGCGCCACGCACGAGCTTCTTCCCGTCGATCGCCGAGACGCTGAACCACGTTTTGGCTGTGGATCTCTACTATCTCGATGCGCTGAAGCAGGGCGGTGTCGGTCCTGCGGCGTTCCAGCAGTTCAACCCCTACGGGGTTGCCGCCGAGCTCGAAGCTGCCCAGCGCCGCTGGGACGAAGATTTGATTACGTTCTGCGACGGCCTGACGGATGACGACATGGAGCGCCGCGTCGTCACCGACCGCGGTGAGGCCGGTCGTTTTCCTGAGCGCATCTGCGACTTGCTCGCGCATCTCTTCATCCACGACATCCATCACCGGGGCCAGGTGCATGCGATGCTCGCCGGAACATCGGTCGAGCCGCCCCAGTTGGACGAGTTCTTCCTGGATTTCGATGTGCCCCTTAGGCGGGAAGAGATGGGGCGGCTGGGAATCTCAGAGCATCGTGAAGATCGTTAGAGCTTGCCAATTTCATGCTACTGCCTTATTTTTTGTAGGTACGCAAAATGCGGATCGTCTGGGATGACTTGAAGCGGCGAGCGAACATCGACAAGCACGGGTTCGATTTCGCAAATGTCGCGTTCTTCGATTGGGCCAATGCGGTAGTCGAAGTTTCGCCGCGGAGTCCGGCGGGTAGAAGACGTATGAAGGCGGTCGGCCGTTAGTCCGACACGGTTGCGGTGGTCATCTACGCCGAACTCGGAAGAGAGGCGATTTCCATCATCAGCTTCCGAAAGGCCAGTGCCGGGGAAAGGAGGCGCCTGAATGCCTAGAAGAAAGCTCCTCAAGGAGTTTGTCGAGGGACGTGGGTATACGCGGGCGGACTGGGATTCAGTCGACAGCCCGGAATTGACGGATGAAGAACTCGCACGCGCCGTCCCCGCGCGCGACGTTCTGCCACCGGAGTTCTTCAGGGCTCTGGATGAAGAGCGCCGCTCGCGCGGCCGCCCGCCATCCGAGAACCCGAAGAAGCAGGTGACGCTGAGACTCGACTCCGAAGTCGTCGAAAGCTTCCGGGCCGGCGGCCGCGGCTGGCAGAGCCGAATGAATGAAGCGCTGCGGAAGGCGGCGGGTCTGGCGGAGTAATGTCTCGCAAAGGCTGAAGCCTGCGTCCAGGCGCCGGCTTCACCTAGCGAGACGTTCTTGAAAACGACTACTCCGCGGCTTCCCTGCTGATCACGCCGCGACGGATCTGGTCTTCCTCGATGGACTCGAACAGCGCTCGGAAATTGCCCTCGCCGAAGCCCTCGTCGCCCTTGCGCTGGATGAACTCGAAGAAGATCGGGCCGATGACCGTCTTGGAGAAGATTTGGAGCAGGATCTTCGTCATGCCTCCGTTCACCACCCCTTCGCCGTCGATCAGGATGCCGTGCTTCTTCATCTTCTCGATCGGCTCGTCGTGGCCCTGCACGCGCTCTTTGGACATCTCGTAGTATGTCTCGGGCGGGCCGGGCATGAACTTAAGGCCGTTCGCCGCCAAACGGTCGGTGGCGTCGTAGATGCCGTCGGTGCCAACCGCGATGTGCTGGATTCCTTCGCCCTTGTATTTCCTGAGGTATTCTTCGATCTGGCTCGTGTCGTCCTTGGATTCGTTGAGCGGGATGCGGATCTTGCCGCAAGGCGAGGTGATGGCGCGGCTGACAAGCCCCGTGATGCGGCCGTCGATGTCGAAATAATGGATCTGCCTGAAGCCGAAGAGTTCGCGGTAGAAGGCCCACCACTTGTCCATGTTGCCGCGATAGACGTTATGGGTCAGGTGGTCGAGGAAATAGAAGCCGACACCTTCCGGCCTGAGATCGCGCGCGCCGAGCCATTCGAACTCCGCGTCGTAGGCGGAACCCTTGTCGCCGTACTTGTCGACGAAGTAGAGCAGCGAGCCGCCGATGCCGACGATCGCCGGCACGTCGAGCGCCTTGTCGTCGTTTTCATATGGCTGCGCGCCTTTCGAAACCGCGTGCTCGAAGGCATGTTTCGCATCGACGGCGCGCCATGCCATGGACGGTGCACAGGGGCCGTGCTCTTCCACGAACCGCATGGCGTGGGAGCCGGGCTCGGCGTTCACCACGTAGTTGATGTCGCCCTGGCGCCAGACCGTGATGTCCTTCGTGCGATGCTTCGCCACCGGTGTGTAGCCCATGCGCTGGAACAGTTCCGAAAGCTTCGCGGGTTCCGGGTGGGCGAACTCGACGAACTCGAATCCGTCCGTGCCGGCGGGGTTCTCGTCCGTGATTTTCGCGGGGGGTGCGTCGTGCGGGAAAGGACCCATCATAAGCCTCCTGGAACGTGGCCGCGGCGGCGGCATTGGATGTCAACGCATCCTACGCCGTTTCGGATGCAAGAGGCTTGCAAAGCGGCCGGGCTCATGTCTTCTTGATGCACGAAACACGCACGAAGAGGCGCATAGATGCGCGAGGGTGACTAGATGGACCAGTTCGATCGCAAGATACTGTCTCTGTTGCAGGCGGATGCGCGGCTGACCAACAACGACTTGAGCGAGCGCGTGAACCTTTCGCCCTCGCAATGCTCAAGGCGCCGCCTGAGGCTCGAGGAAGAGGGTTACATCCGCGGTTACCGGGCGGTTCTGGACCGGGAGAAGATGGGTTTTCCGCTGGTCAACATCATCTCGGTCACGCTTGCCACGCACAACCGCGACAACGCCCGCCGCTTCGCCGACCTCCTGTCGCGCCTGCCCGAGGTGCAGGAGGCGCACGCCTTGACGGGGGAGATGGACTACGTCGTGAAGGTCGTCACTCCGGACTTGAAGTCCCTGTCCGAATTCGTCAACGGCGTGCTTCTGCCGCATGAATCGGTACAGCACGTGAAGACGGCCATCGTTCTGGAGACGCTGAAGGAAAACGGCGGGCTCCCGGTCTAGCCCGGCCCCCACATGGTCTCGCCCATTCGCAGACACATGTTACGAGAAAAAGCTTCCTTGGCGCTTTATTGTTACGCGTTTTTGGATCAGGATACGCCTCGACCGCTTGCCGGTTTTCGCCGATACTCGCCACGGTCGAGATCGCTGATCCAATGGGAGGAAAAGAATGAAGACCCTATCCATCAAGTCGCTGGCGCTTGCCGGCGCAGTCGCCGCCGCGTCGTGGCTTTCCAGCACCGCAGCCGGCGTCGCGCAGGAGGTGACGCTGAGACTGCACCAGTTCCTGCCGGCGCAGGCGAACGTGCCGAAGCTGGTGCTGGACAAGTGGGCCGACGACGTCGAGGCCGATTCCAACGGCCGGATCAAGGTCGAGCGCTATCCCTCGATGCAGCTCGGTGGCACGCCGCCGCAGCTGATGGACCAGGCGATCGACGGTACGGTCGACGTCGTGTGGACCGTGGTCGGCTACACGCCGGGCCGCTTCCCTCGCGCCGAAGTGTTCGAACTGCCCTTCATGATGACCAATGCCGACGCTACGTCGCGCGCCTATTGGGATCTCTTCGAGAAGGAGATGAAGGACGCCGATTTCAAGGACGTCCACATCGTCGGAACCTGGGTCCATGGCCCGGGAATGATCCATTCCAAGACCCCGGTGGCCAAGCTCGAGGACATGAATGGCCTGAAGCTGCGCGCGCCGACCCGCATCATCACGGGCCTTCTCGGCGAGCTCGGGGCGACGGCCGTGGGCCTGCCGGTGCCCGCCGTGACGGAAGCGCTCTCCAAGGGCGTCATCGACGGCGCCGTGATCCCGTGGGAAGTCACGACCGCGCTGAAGGTACCGGAACTCGTCAACAATCACACCGAGTTTGGCGGCGACCATGCGCTGTATACGACCGCGTTCGTGCTGGCGATGAACAAGGACCGCTACGAGGGCCTTCCGGATGACCTCAAGAAGGTGATCGACGACAATTCCGGGCAGGAGTTTTCCGCATTCGCGGGGAGCACCCAGGCGAGCGCCGACGGCCCGGCTCGCCAGATCGCCGTCGATCACGGCAACAACATCATCACGCTGGAGGAGGCTGAGGTCGCCCGCTGGCGGGAAGCCGCCCAGCCGGTCTATGCGAACTGGGTCAAGGAGATGGAAGCCAAAGGCATCGACGGCCAGGCGCTGATCGACGAAGCGCGCGCTCTCATCGACAAGTACACCGCCAAGTAAGGCGATTCGATCCGCATCCCGAGGGCCGGGGCAGGCAGCGATGCCTGCCCCAAGTCATGTCGGGGCACCGCGATGGGCGCGGATCGGTGATGAATCCGGTCCACGGTCCATTGCCAGCGCCTGTCGTTGCATGACAAACTTTCTTGTGCCATCCAGGATCGGTTCACGCGTAAAATTGTTATCATACATAGCAAAAATGCCGCGAATGTGCTTGTCCGGCGAACGGTCAGAAGCTAGCGTGCGCGGCCAAGAAGAAGGGTGGGGAGGTCTGGAATGAGCTTGCACGGGTTCGTCAGCGCCCTGGCGCGTCTCATGGCAATCCTCGGTGGCGTCGTGCTCGTGCTGATCACCGTGATGACCGCCGTCAGCATCGCCGGCCGCTCGATGATCTGGGCCGGGCTGGGCCCGATCCCCGGCGACTTCGAACTGGTCGAAGCCGGCACGGGCTTCGCAGTGTTCGCCTTCCTTCCGTGGTGCCAACTGAACCGCGGCCACGCGACGGTAGACCTCTTCACCAGTTACCTGCCCGAGGGCGCCAATCGCTGGATCGACCTGATCTCCGAGATGCTGATGACGATCGTCTTCATCGTCATCGCCTGGCGGCTCTGGGCAGGCATGACGGACAAGATCCGCTACGGCGAGACCACGTTCATCCTGCAGTATCCGGTCTGGTGGGGCTTCGCCGCGGCGATGGTCGGCGCCGTCGCAGTCGTGATCGTGTCCCTGTACATGACATGGATGCGCATCCAGGAAGTTCGCACCGGCCGGTCCTTCTTCGCGCCGACTAGTGGGGGCATGCATTGACCAGTCTCGACATCGGCATCGCCTCCTTCCCGATCCTGCTGATCCTGATCTTCCTGCGGCTTCCGATCGGCCTGGCCATGCTCCTGTGCGGGATGGTGGGAACATGGCTGGTGCTCGGCACATGGAACCCGATCCTGGCCAAGCTGAAGGCGGAGACCTACTCGACCTTCTCCAGCCACTCGCTCTCCATCATCCCGCTGTTCCTGCTCATGGGCCAGTTCGCCGGTCTGGGGGGCATGTCGCAATCGCTCTTCCGCGCCGCCAATACCTGGCTCGGGCACCGCAAGGGTGGCGTCGCAATGGCGGCGATCGGCGCATGCGCGGGATTCGGTGCCATCTGCGGCTCGTCGCTCGCGACGGCGGCGACGATGGCGCAGGTCGCGCTGCCGGAATTGAGGCGCTACGGCTACTCAGGCTCGCTGGCGACCGGCACGCTTGCCGCAGGCGGCACGCTCGGCATCCTCATTCCGCCGTCCGTCGTGCTGGTGATCTACGCCATCCTCGCCGAAC